>NZ_JBSFHY010000031.1:0-126509 GCF_053597295.1 Streptomyces sp. NPDC001450 | reverse complement strand
AACTCGGTGCCCGCGTGGATCCGGGCCACCTCGTGTTCGGACACCTTCCGGTGGGCCGTCGGTTCCGGGTGGGCGATACTGGGTTCGAACCAGTGACCTCTTCGGTGTGAACGAAGCGCTCTCCCACTGAGCTAATCGCCCGGGCGCAGGAAGAACATTACCCCATGTCAGGGGGTGCCCCGACCACGCCCGGAGTCCGCGATCACTGGTCCTTGATCTTCCACGGCATCACGATGCCGAACTTCCACAGGTAGACCCCGGCCAGCGCGCCCACGATCACCAGGCCGATCACCGTCAGCGTGATGTTCCGGCGCCGCACCCTGGGGTCGAGGGCCTTCTGGGCCGCCTCGGTGACCTTGCGTTTCGTCCAGCGCAGCACAAGCTGGGCCCAGACGAACTCGGTCGCCCAGATCGCCATGCCCGCGAAGATCACCACCCAGCCCGGGCCGGGGAGCGGAAGCATGATGACGCCCAGCACGACGACCGCGAGGCCGACCACGAAGATGCCGACCTGCCAGCTCAGGTGCAGGACCCGGCGGGCCTTGACGAAAGCCGGCGCCCGGGAGCCGAGCCCCTGCTCGGCCTGCTCCGCACCCGCCGCCTTGCCTGTCTCGTCAGCCTTGTCCGCGTTGTCCGCCACCGCGGCGACCTCGCCCGGCTCGTCACTCCCCGTATTCATGCAGACAAACCCTACCGGAGTGAATCCAGTCACCGGAATGGTCGTAGGTCACGTACGAGTTCTCGGCCGGAAGAGTTACCTAAAGACACGCAAAACCCTCAGAGGGGTTTACAACGGCACCGTAGGTGGCATGTCGATTTCGCCGACGTGCGAATCCCCGAGCGCACACTGAGCGAAAGGCCCTGGCGCTTATGAACACCACGGTCAGCTGCGAGCTGCACCTGCGCCTCGTTGTGTCGAGCGAGTCCTCCCTGCCTGTCCCCGCAGGCCTGCGGTACGACACGGCCGACCCCTACGCCGTGCACGCCACCTTCCACACCGGAGCCGAGGAGACCGTCGAGTGGGTGTTCGCCCGCGACCTCCTCGCCGAGGGGCTGCACCGGCCCACCGGCACCGGCGACGTCCGCGTCTGGCCGTCCCGCAGTCACGGTCAGGGCGTCGTGTGCATCGCCCTGAGCTCTCCGGAAGGGGAGGCCCTGCTGGAAGCCCCGGCGCGGGCCCTGGAGTCCTTCCTGAAGCGAACCGACGCCGCCGTGCCGCCCGGCACGGAACACCGGCACTTCGATCTGGATCAGGAGCTCTCGCACATCCTGGCGGAGAGCTAGGCCGCGGCCCCTCAAAGCCGCCCGGCGCCGTCCACTCGGGGAGACGGCTCGGGCCAAGACAACCGCATACGGCACAGACAGGCGCCGTCACCGTGAGTGCTCACGGGGCGGCGCCGGGCCTGTTTTCCGGCCACTTCGAGGCATATCGTGCAGGCACAGGACGGACTCGGGAACCGCCGAGGACACGGAGGCGTTCTACCGGGCGATCGCCGGTGGGCGGCCCCCGGTGCGGTGGGCGCGGTTGTCGCTACCATCGGCCAGCATCGGCGGGCGCCCGCCCGACCCTCAGGCCAGGGAGCGAAACGTGCTGATCACCCACGACACCCGGTGCGCCCTCGACACCGTGGTGGATCTGGTGAACACCGCGCCGGAGGACGACCCGGCGGCGGACGGGCTGCCGGACGTCGCGGCTCTCGCTGATTTCGTGCGCAGTCACGCGATCAGCGATGTCGGGGTGCTGTCGGAGTTCGACCTGTCGGCGGTGCGCAAGGTCCGGGGCCGGTTCGCGGGGATCTTCGCCGCCCCGGACGCCCGGTCCGCGGCGGGGATGATCAACGAGCTGGTCGCCGCGGCCGGCACCACCCCGCGTCTGACGGACCACGACGACTACGACTGGCATGTGCACTACTTCGCCCCCGGCGCCTCCGTGGCCGACCACCTGGCGGCCGACTGCGGGATGGCGCTCGCCTTCTTCGTGGTGGCCGGGGAGCAGGAGCGGCTGCGGCGCTGCGAGGCGCCGGACTGCCGGCGTGCCTTCGTGGATCTCTCCCGCAACCGCTCGCGCCGCTACTGCGACAGCCGCACCTGCGGGAACCGGCTGCATGTGGCCGCCTACCGGGCCCGGCGCAAGGAAGCGGCGGGCTGATCCGGCTGTCTACCGGGAGACGCCCCGTCGACGCCGGTCCCGGCGGGTGACGCCGGGACGGACGTGTACGGCTCACAGCAACAGCAGGTCGTGCAGCGCAGCCATGAGGAGCAGACACCCGATCACCGCAAGGAAGATCATCAGCGGTGGCTGGGAAAGGGCGAAGAGGCATCCACGCGGCTCGTCCTTCGGCGGCGCGGCCTCGCTCTGTCTCGTGTCCAGCATCTCGCGGTGATGATGACCCAGGGGACGCCCCCTTGGCGATCAACACGGCTTCGAGTGCGGTACTTCACCGATTTCCGTACCGGCCCGTTCGACTTGCTTCCGGTTGTGAACGGTTTCAGGTCATATGCCGTGCTTCTTGAGGATGGCTTCGATGTCGCTGAAGTCGTCGGCGGGGGTGGTGGCGGGCGGGGCGCCCGTGGGCCGGGCGGCAGGCCTGGCCGCCGGGCCCAAGGAGGAGGCCGAGGCGGCCGGGGCCACCGCGTCGCGTCCGGCGGCCCGCGCCGCCCTGCGCTCGGCACGGGTGCCCCCGCGCCTGCGCTCCACGGCCCGTGTCGTCGCGAACAGCGCCCAGGCGGCGCCCAGCACACCGAAGCCGGCCCAGGCCGTCGGGCTGAACGCGGTGTCGGCCAGCCAGCCGACGACGCCCGTCATCACCAGGCCGATCGGGACGAGCGCGTAGGCGGCGATGCGGGCGGCGGCCAGGAAACGCTTGCGGTAGGCGGTGACCGCGGCGACGCCGAGGCCGGCCGCGGAGACGGCGGAACACACGGTCTCGGCAATCATCCGGTCCTCCTGGCGGGCTCGATGGGGTGGGCCACGGCGGGGCGCGGGGTGCGCTTCGTCCCTTCCATCCTGCACCGCCCAGCCCTCGCGATGCCATGCTCCGGCCCGACATCAGGGAGATCTCCGGGTCGCCTCCTCCCGAGGGCCGGTGGCCGCGTACCGTCCGATTCGGCCCCCGGGGTCTCGCCTGGAAGACTGGTGCGCATGAGCGACTCCTCCCCCGCACGCACCGAAGCCCCCGTCCTCGACGTCTGGTGCGAACTCCAGTGCCCGGACTGCCGCAGTGCCCTGGACGATCTCCGTGCCCTGCGCGCCCGCTACGGCGACCGGCTGGAACTGCGGCTGCGGCACTTCCCGCTGGAGAAGCACAAGTACGCCTTCGCCGCCGCCCAGGCCGCCGAGGAGGCGCTGGTGCAGGGGCAGGGCTGGCCCTACGTCGAAGCGGTCCTCGGCCGGGTCGAGGAGCTGGACCGTGAGGGAGAACCCTTCCTGGTCGAGGTCGCCCGTGAACTCGGTCTGGACGCCGAGGAGTTCGACACCGCGCTGATCGACGGGCGACACATCCTGATCGTCGACGCCGACCAGGCCGAGGGCAAGGCGATCGGCGTCACCGGCACGCCGACCTATGTCATCGGCGGCGAGCGCCTCGACGGCGGCAAGAGCCAGGAGGGGCTGCGCGAGCGCATCGAGGAGATCGCGGACCGGCTGCTGGCCGGACCGGAGGCCTGACCGGCCGCCGCAGCAGGTCCTCCGCTGCAGCAGGTCCTCCGCTACAGGAGGTCCTTGTAGAGGGAGTACCGCGTCGTCTCGTAGCCGAGCGACTCGTACAGACGCTCGGCCGGAGCGTTGCCGGCGAAGACGTTGAGGCCGAGGACACGGCGGCCGGCGGCGATCGCCTGCCGCTCCGCCAGCAGCATGAGCGTACGGCCGTGGCCGCGGCCGCGGTGGGCCCCGTCGGCCTCCACGTCGAAGACGTAGGCCTTGTCGTCCTGCAGGGCCACCCACAGGGTGCCCACCCGCACACCCTCGTGCTCGAGCACGGTGAACAGCATGTCCTCGGTGGCGCGCCCGCGGGGCAGCAGGGTCTCGTGGTCGTGGCGCGACTTGGCGTACGCCTCGGCCTCGGTCACACCCCGCGCGATCCAGACGCGGGCGTAGGCCTCCGACTCGTGCGCGAGCCACGCCTCGAACTCGGCCTCGCTCATGGGGTGCTCCAGGCTGCCGACGGGCAGTTCGGGCGGGACCTCGCCGAGCCGCTTCTCCATGCCGCGGCTGCGGTGCACGTAACCGAGCGCCTCGAAGAGCCGCAGCGCGGCCCCGGCGGCCCCATCGAAGCCCGTCTCGATCTGCCGGCAGCCCCAGCTGCGCGCCACCTCCTCGGCGGCGAGCACGGCCACCGTGCCCCGGCCGCGGCGGCGGTCCGGCTCGTCGATGCGCACCTCCAGGATCCGGGCCATCCGGTCGCCGAAGACGGCTGAGGTCCCGAGATGCATCAAGCCGACCGGGCGGCTGTTCACACACACCTGGTAGCGGCGGGAACGCGTCCCGTCGGCGTTGTGCTGGAGCGGCTCGGTCGGCCGCAGGGTCGTCGTCATCACGGGTGTTCTACCCGCTCCGAAGCCCCGGGTCAGCCGAATTTCCGGCGTCCGTCAGGGATCCAGATCCTCCCCGGCCCGGTCCTCGAAGATCCGCATCGCCTTCGCGGTGACCGGGCCCGGCGCACCGGGCAGTTCCCGGTCGTCGACGCGGTGCACGGCCTGGACGTCCCGCAGGGTGGAGGTGAGGAAGACCTCCTCGGCCCGTTCCAGCACGTCCAGCGGCAGGTCGGTCTCCTTGGCACCGGTCCACTCGACGGCGAGGGCGCGGGTGATGCCGGGCAGACAGCCGGAGGCGACCGGCGGGGTGTGGATCTCGCCGTCCAGGACCACGAAGACGTTCGACCCGGTGCCCTCGCAGAGCTGTCCGACCGTGTTGCCGAACAGCGCCTCGGAGGCGCCGTGTTGGTGGGCTCGGGCGAGGGCGACGACGTTCTCGGCGTACGAGGTGGTCTTCAGGCCGGTGAGGGCGCCGCGCTCGTTGCGGGTCCAGGGGACGGTGATCACGGCGGTGGAGTCGGGGCGGCGCGCGGTCTCGCCGAGCGCGACCACCAGGGTCGGGCCGTGCTCGCCGCGGTCGGAGCCGAGGGGTCCGTGGCCGCCGGTGTAGGTGATGCGCAGCCGGCCCAGCGGCATCGGGTTGGCCTCCAGGACGGCCGCGCAGGCGCGGCGGACCTCGGCGTGGTCGGGGTCGGGCAGGCCGAGACCACGGGCCGAGCGGGTCAGCCGGTCGAGGTGGCGGGTGAGCGCGAAGGGCTGCCCGTCGACCGCCTTGACCGTCTCGAAGATGCCGTCGCCGACGGTCAGCCCGTGGTCGAAGACGGAGACCCGGGCCGACTCCATGTCCTGCAGCGCGCCGTCCAGCCAGATCCTCATGACAGAGCCCCTCCACTCACCTCGTACACCCCCGACGCTACCGCGAGCAGCCGGGACGCCTTCAGCTCGGTCTCGCGCCACTCCCCCTCGGGATCGGATCCCCAGGTGATGCCGGCACCGGTGCCGAAGCGGAGCATCGCCGACCCCGGGGGGGACCGGTCGATCCAGAACGTCCGGATGCCCACGGCCAGCTCGCCGACGCCCCGGTCGGCGTCGACCCAGCCGATGCCGCCGCAGTACGGGCCACGGGGTGCCGTCTCCAGCGCCTCGATGATCCTCAGCGCGCTCGACTTGGGGGCGCCGGTGACCGAGCCGGGCGGGAAGGCCGCGGCGAGCAGGTCGGACCAGCCGGCACCGTCGCGCAGCTCGCCGCGCACGGTGGAGACCAGGTGGACCAGGCCGGGGTGCTTCTCCAGCGCGCACAGGTCGGGGACGGTCACGCTGCCGGTGGCGCAGACGCGCCCGATGTCGTTGCGGACCAGGTCCACGATCATCACGTTCTCGGCGTAGTCCTTCTCCAGGAGGTCCGCCTCGGTCCGCCCGGTGCCCTTGATGGGTCCCGACTCGACGGTACGGCCGTCCCGGCGCAGGAACAGTTCGGGCGAGGCGGTGGCGATCTCCACGCCGTGCTCCGGCAGCCGGATCGTGCCCGCGTACGGCGCCGGGTTGCCGCGGGCCAGCAGGGCGGTCAGGGCGTCCACGTCGGCGGCGGGGGCCACGGGCGCGCTGAGCACCCGGCAGAGGTTGGCCTGGTAGACCTCGCCGGCCGCGATGTGCTCGCGGATCCGGCCGACGGCCGCCGTGTAGGCGGCCCGGTCCAGCGAGGTGGTCCAGTCCCCCACCGCCGGGCCGTGCCAGCCGCCGGGCACCGGGGCGGGCACCGGCTCCTGTCGTACGTGCGCGAAGCGGGCGCAGGTCAGCCGGCCCTCGAAGTCGGCGCAGACGGCCCAGAAGCCGGTGGAGTCCAGGGCGGCGGGATCGTCCGTGACGTCGAGGAGGCCGGTGGCGAGGCGGTCGCCGAAGCGGGCGAGGGGAGGGAGGCCGGAAGGGAGGTCGAGCACGTGGTCGAGTCTAGGGCGGGTGGCCGAAAGGTGGCCCGGGCGTGTCCCCTCGGGAGCGCTGACCACGTGCTCCGTGGGGTGCAGCGCAGCACGCTGCGCAAACGCGTTTTTGTACTGGCCCGGGAATCCGCTAGAGTTCAACACGTCGCCGGGACGCGGAAGCGGACCGAAACGACAAGCGGACGTAGCTCAGTTGGTAGAGCGCAACCTTGCCAAGGTTGAGGTCGCGAGTTCGAGCCTCGTCGTCCGCTCGAAGGAAGAAGGGGTCTTCCCGATCCCCTACACTCCTGGTGGAGTGGCCGAGAGGCGAGGCAACGGCCTGCAAAGCCGTCTACACGGGTTCAAATCCCGTCTCCACCTCCAAGGACGATTAGCTCAGCGGGAGAGCGCTTCCCTGACACGGAAGAGGTCACTGGTTCAATCCCAGTATCGTCCACTGGATCTTCTCGAAGATCCGAACCCGCGCGATTAGCTCAGCGGGAGAGCGCTTCCCTGACACGGAAGAGGTCACTGGTTCAATCCCAGTATCGCGCACTGACTGTGACTCTCACGTCACAGCCCGCGGACGATTAGCTCAGCGGGAGAGCGCTTCCCTGACACGGAAGAGGTCACTGGTTCAATCCCAGTATCGTCCACACACCAGGGAGCCCCCGGTCTCGCGACCGGGGGCTTCTTCGTGCGCTCAGCTGGAGAACAGCATGTGGCCGAAGCTCTTGTGGCGGTGGTGCCCGCCGTGGCCGCCGTAGTGACCACCGCCGTGACCGCCGCCGTGCGGGGCACCCCAGGCCGGCGCGGGCGGGGCCGGGTACGCCTGCGGGGCGGCCGGCGGGACGGGCTTGGCCCACTGGGACTCCAGCTGGGTCAGGGCCTCCAGCTCGCCGTAGTCGAGGAAGATGCCGCGACAGCCGCTGCACTGCTCGATCTGAACGCCGTTTCGGTTGTACGTGTGCATCGGCGCATGGCACTTCGGACACTGCATGGTCGGCTCAACTCCTCGCCGGTTGGTCCTGCTTCGTGTTTCCCCAGGACAGACTCCGTCCGACCCTGGTCGGTTGCACCCTACGCCCGGAATCCCTGCGTCAACTGGTGGGGGACGGAACTCATTCGGGCACAGGCGTCCACCAGGGCCTGTTCCACCTCGTCCAGCGGGCGGTTCGCCGCGAGCGCCTTGGTGAGCGCGCGGGCCGCGGTCTGCACGGTCAGGGCGCGGGCCGGGACGTCCAGGGCGGGCCAGGGGTCGCCGTCCGCCGGTACGGCGGGGCCGCCGGCCTCGCCGTAGGCGGTCAGGAAGCGGGTCCACTCCTCGGGCGGGAGGAGTCCGCAGGCGTACCAGGAGGCCGGGCGGGCGAGATCCCACGCGGGCACGCCGACGCCGAGGTCGTCGACGTCTATCAGGAGCCAGGGGCCGTCGGGTGCGGGACGGCGGACGAGCTGGCCGAGGTGCAGGTCGCCGTGGCAGAGGGCCGGGGTGCCGGGCATGGGGGCCTCGGCGCGGGCCCAGGCGGGGAGCGCGTGCCAGGCCTGGAGGACGGGGCGTGCGGCGGGATGGGGCGTGGCGCTCGTGGCCGTACGCAGCCGGTGGATGGCGTGGGCGGCTTTGGCGGGGCCGCGCATCGGGGGCAGGGGGGCGGGAGGGGGCGTCCGGTGCAGCCGGGCGAGGAGTGTGGCGGCGGCTTCCCAGGGGGCGGCGTCCGGGTCCTCCGGGTCCACGGGGGCGCCGTACGGCCAGAAGGTCACCAGGCGGTTGTGGACGGTGGCCGGGGTGGTGTTGAGCGGGGCGAGGAGGACGTCCGGGAGCCGGGCCGCCGCGGCGAGGCGGAGGGTCAGCTCGGCGGGGTCGGTGTCCGGGGCGTGGGCCTTCGCGACGGTGTCGGCGTGACGGACGACGGTGGCGTCGGGACGGTCGGCGAGGGGGGTGGTGCCGCAGGCGCAGGTGGCTCCGCCGGTTCGGGGGTGAGCGGTGGCTGTGAGTTTTGCGGTGAGAGCGGCAACTAGGTTCACGGGGGCCTCGGTGGGTGGGGTGGGTGCGGTGAGCGTACGCGGGGTGCCGGGGGTGGGGCTTGGCGGGGGCGGGGCTTGCCGGGGCGCTGCATTGGTGCCCGGTGCTGCGGCCGGCCAGGAGTCGGCTGCACGGGTGCCCAGCGCTGCGGCCGGGGGCGGGTTTCGGTTGTCCGCGCTTGCGGTGCCGCTGCGCCCACCCGTGCCGCCCCGGCGGCACGACTGCCCGCAGCTACGGCGGCATGGCAACCGCTGCCGGATGGGCGTCGGCCCGGCGGCTACGACGGCATGGCAGCCGCGCCGGGTGGGCCGCCGGCCCAGCGGCACCACTGTGCTCAGCCAGGTACGGCAGCTGTGCGGGCGACGGTGCTGCAACTCCCCAGGGGTGCGGGAACCGCGCGATCAGGCCCCACCGGCCCGCAGTCGGTCACGATGAAGGCTCGAAACGGCGTAATGCCGGCGCAGCTCCCCAGCTGCGCCGGCATTTGTGCCGTCCGCCGCACCCCCGTCCCCACGGGGTTTCATGGATCGATGTCCCCGCCCGGACCGCTCTTCCGGGCCTGGGGTCGCCGCTCAGCGCCCCAGCATCGCACCCACGGACGACGCCTGTGTGGCCACTGTCTCCCAGCCGTCGAAGACGAGGAGGAGCAGGGCCGCCAGGGGAAGGGCCATGAGCATCGCCACCAGGGGGTGGCGACGGCCCGTCCGGCGGGGGGCGAACGTCGTACGTCGCGGTGCCGGGTGGGCCATGGTCCCTCTCCTGACCGTCTCGGTTGTAGTTGGCAGCGGCGGGTGCCTGACCTCGGGGGACGAGTGCTGCACCCGCCGCTTGACCTCAAATCTAGGCGCGCGGCCCCCGGCGGGCGTCATGCCTTCGTACCGAATCGCGGGCCTCCCGGAGGATGAGCCATGACCTGCGGAGTACTCCCCTGGGTGGAGACAGGGTCCTAGGTCTAGGGGTCTTCCCTGAGGGGACGCCCGCTGTGTCCTGTCATTTCCGGACCAGTTGGCGGGGTGCGCGAGTGACTTCGATCACTCCGAGTGGCATGAGGGGGTGTGGTGCGTCCGCGCGGTGGCCGGTTCCGGGTGGCGGGTGGGCGGGTCGGCGCGGTGTCCCTTCCGTGGACACTTCTCCCCGTCCATGGCCACTCCGGCCGGGTCCAACCTCCCTGCCACGTCTGCACGTTGAAGTCACGGGCGCCCCAAAGGCACCGCAGGGAGCGGCTTCCTGACCGTGTTTCACCTCGTGCTCCCGGCGCCGCACAATCCATCCGCCCCAGAGGGCGCGGCCTCTGCGCGCAGGCGGCTGTGGAAACGTAAGCTGTGCCACGTCACAGGGACCGGGCAGCGGGGATGAACATGGCGATGATGCGCCTGAGGCGCGAGGACCCGCGCGTCGTCGGCTCGTTCAGGCTTCACCGACGGCTCGGCGCGGGCGGAATGGGCGTGGTCTACCTCGGATCCGACAAGAAGGGGCAGCGGGTCGCGCTGAAGGTGATCCGGCCCGATCTGGCGGAGGACCAGGAGTTCCGGTCGCGGTTCGCCCGTGAGGTCTCGGCGGCCCGGCGCATCAGGGGCGGCTGCACCGCACGGCTGGTGGCGGCGGACCTGGAGGCCGACCGGCCGTGGTTCGCGACGCAGTACGTGCCCGGGCCCTCCCTGCACGACAAGGTCGCCGACGAGGGCCCGCTCGGCGCGGCCGAGGCGGCGGCGGTCGGCGCGGCCCTGTCCGAGGGACTCGTCGCCGTGCACGAGGCCGGTGTCGTCCACCGGGACCTGAAGCCTTCCAACATCCTGCTGTCCCCCAAGGGGCCGCGGATCATCGACTTCGGTATCGCCTGGGCCACCGGCGCCTCCACGCTCACCCACGTCGGCACCGCCGTCGGCTCCCCCGGCTTCCTCGCTCCCGAGCAGGTGCGCGGCGCGGCCGTGACGCCGGCCACGGACGTCTTCTCCCTCGGCGCGACCCTGGCCTACGCCTCGACCGGCGACTCGCCCTTCGGGCAGGGCAGTTCCGAGGTCATGCTGTACCGCGTGGTGCACGAGGAGCCGCAGCTGTACGGCGTTCCGGACGCCCTCGCCCCGCTGGTGCGGGCCTGTCTGGCCAAGGATCCCGACGACCGGCCGAGCACCCTTCAACTGTCGCTGCGGCTCAAGGAGATCGCCGCCCGCGAGGCGCAGGGCCTGAACGACGTACGGCCGCCCGCGCCGCGCGCCGGGGAGGCGGACCGGCCCACCGGCCGGCTCGTGGACACCTACCCCGAGCCGCAGCGCAACCAGCGGCGCACCTCCCCCGGCACCCCGGTGCCGCGCGGCGGCACGCCCGCCCGGGGCGGTACCCCCTCGCGGGGCGGCAGCGCCTCGCGCGGCGGGGGCGTCGCCTCCCGGCCGGGTACGGCCCGCCCCACTCCGGCGCCCCGCGCCGGCGGCACGCGCTCGGGCAGCGGAAGCCGGCCCGCTCCGCGCAGCGGTACCGGGCGTCCGGCGCCGCGCGCGACGGGAACCGGCCGCCGCCCGGCCAATCCCCGGCTGCTGCGCCAGCGGCTGTTCGTGTTCGTGGTCGTGACGCTGCTGGTGGCGCTCGGCATCGCGGTGGCGCAGGGCTGTCAGGGTCCGGCCCGCGGCCTCGGCGGCGACGACGGCCGGCAGCCGCAGCACGTGCAGCCGAGCTTCAAGCCGCTGGACGACGGGAAGCTGATGTCGCAGCGGTACGAGTCGACGTTCGAGTCCAGCTCCGGGTCCGGGAACTGACCTCCCCGGACCGGCTCAGGAAACCGGCCGCCCCGAGGCCACCGCGTAGAAGGCCACCGCGGCCGCCGCGCCCACGTTGAGGGAGTCGACCCCGTGGGACATGGGGATGCGCACCCATTCGTCGGCGGCGACCAGGGCCTGCGTGGACAGACCGTCCCCCTCGGCGCCGAGCATCAGGGCGACCCGGTCCATCCGGTGCGGAGCGGCCTCGTCCAGGCTCCTGGCCTTCTCGTCCGGAGTGAGCGCGAGGAGCGTGAACCCCGCCTCGCGCACCGACTCCAGACCCTTCGGCCAGGTCTCCAGGCGGGCGTACGGCACGGAGAACACCGCGCCCATGGAGACCTTGACGCTACGGCGGTACAGCGGGTCGGCGCAGTCGGGCGACAGCAGTACCGCGTCCATGCCGAGTGCGGCCGCCGAGCGGAAGATCGCGCCGATGTTGGTGTGGTCGTTGACCGACTCCATGACCACCACCCGGCGGGCGGAGCGGAGCAGTTCCGCCGCCGTCGGCAGCGGCTTGCGCTGCATGGAGGCGAGGGCGCCGCGGTGCACGTGGTAGCCGGTGACCTGCTCGGCGAGTTCCGGACTGACCGCGTACACGGGGGCCGGGAGTTCGTCGATGACGTCGCGCATGACGTCGATCCACTTGGCCGAGAGCAGCATGGAGCGCATCTCGTAGCCGGCTTCCTTGGCCCTTCGGATGACCTTCTCGCCCTCGGCGATGAACAGGCCCTCGGCCGGCTCGCGCTTGCGGCGCAGTTCGACGTCGGTCAGGCCCGTGTAGTCGCGCAGGCGCGGGTCGTCGGGATCCTCAACGGTGATGAGATCGGCCACAGGGTGATACTGCCTTGTCCTGGGTGTGCTGCCAACGGCTGGGAGCGGGTTGTGTTACCCCGGGTTACGTGCCGGCCCCGCCGGCACGGGCAAACGCATCAAGCCGCAGGCTCCGGGCCGACGTTCACGACCTCGCCGATGACGACGACCGCCGGGGGCTTCACGTCCTCGGCGCGTACTGTCTCGGCGACCGTGGCGAGGGTCGCGTCCACGCGGCGCTGGGCGGCCGTCGTGCCCTCCTGGACGAGGGCGACGGGGGTCTCGGGCGACTTGCCGTGCGCGACGAGCGTCTCGGCGATCTTCCCGATCTTGTCGACGCCCATCAGGATCACGAGCGTGCCGGTCAGCCTGGCCAGCGACGGCCAGTCGACCAGGGAGCGCTCGTCGTCCGGGGCCACATGGCCGCTGACCACGGTGAACTCATGGGCGACGCCGCGGTGGGTGACCGGGATGCCGGCCGCGCCGGGGACGGAGATCGAGCTGGAGATGCCCGGCACGACCGTGCACGGGATGCCGACCTCGGCGAGCGCCTGGACCTCCTCCATGCCCCTGCCGAAGACGAACGGGTCGCCGCCCTTGAGCCGCACGACGGACTTGCCCTGCTTGGCGTGCTCGATCAGCGCGTTGTTGATGGCCTCCTGGGCCATGTACCGGCCGTACGGGATCTTCGCGGCGTCGATGACCTCGACGTGCGGCGGGAGTTCGGCGAGCAGGTCGCGCGGGCCGAGCCGGTCCGCGATGACGACGTCGGCCTCGGCGAGGAGGCGGCGGCCGCGGACGGTGATGAGGTCCGGGTCGCCGGGGCCGCCGCCGACGAGGGCCACGCCGGGCGTACGGGTGCGGTGGTGCGGGGCGACGAGGGTGCCGTCGCGCAGGCCCTCGACCACCGCGTCGCGGATGGCGGCGGTGTGACGGGGGTCGCGGCCCTTGGCGTCCGTGGTGAGGACGGCGATCGTGACGCCCTCGCTGTGGCCGGTCGCCGGGGTCCAGGCCGTCGCCTGGTCGGCGTCGTCGGAACGGACGCACCAGACGCGGTGGCGCTCCGCCTCGGCGGAGGCCTGGGCGTTGGTCTCGGGGTCGCTGGTGGCGATGAGGGCGTACCAGGCGGCTGCGAGGTCGCCGTCCGCGTAGGGGCGCCGCTCCCAGGTGATCTCGCCCGCGTCCGCCATCGCCTCCACGGAGGGGGTCGCCTCGGGTGACACGAGGAGGATGTCCGCGCCTGCCGCGATCAGTGCGGGGAGGCGGCGCTGGGCGACCTGGCCGCCGCCGAGGACGACCACTCGGCGGCCGGAGAGGCGGAGGCCTACGGGGTAGGCGGGGTGTTCGGCCATGAGGGGCGACTCCTCTTGCGGCTGTGCACTGCGAGGCCTCTGCGGCTTTGCGGTGGCCCTGACGTGCGGATTTTACGTTGGCGCGGGGAGGGGCGGGTCGGGTGTCCGGTGGCTGGGCAACGTCGCCGACTGCGCGGCTGTGGGTGGTTGTGCCCACCCACCACTCTCGGCTTCGCTGGAGCGGGGGGGACCCCCATCGCCCCAGCGGAACGACTGCCCACGACCACCGGCCCGTCGAAAAGGAACCCGGAGCTGCCGCCTCCTACTTCTCGGTGACCCCCGCCGAATCGAAGGTCGCCACCTCGTGCATGGCCCTGGCCGTGCTCTGCACCAGCGGCAGGGCCAGGAGGGCGCCCGTGCCCTCGCCGAGGCGGAGGTCGAGGTCGACCAGGGGACGCAGGCCCAGCTTGTTGAGGGCGGCGACATGGCCGGGCTCGGCGCTGCGGTGGCCGGCGATGCAGGCCGCGAGGACCTCGGGGGCGATCGCGCGGGCCACGAGAGCCGCGGCGCCGGCACTGACGCCGTCCAGGATCACCGGGGTGCGGAGGGAGGCTCCGCCCAGCAGCAGGCCGACCATAGCCGCGTGTTCGAAGCCGCCGATCGCCGCGAGGACGCCGATCGGGTCGGCCGGGTCCGGCTGGTGGACTTCGAGCGCGCGGCGGACTACCTCGGTCTTGCGGGCCAGGGTCTCGTCGTTGATACCGGTGCCCCGGCCGGTCACCTCCGCCGGGTCGGCGCCCGTGAAGACGGAGATGAGCGCGGCGGACGCCGTCGTGTTGGCGATGCCCATCTCACCGGTGAGCAGCGCCTTGTTCCCCGCGGCCACCAGGTCGCGGGCGGTCTCGATGCCCACCTCGATGGCGGCCTTGGCCTCCTCGCGGGTCATCGCGGGGCCGGTGGTCATGTCGGAGGTGCCGCCGCGGATCTTGCGGGGCAGCAGACCCGGCGTGGCCGGCAGGTCCGCGGCGACACCGACGTCCACGACGCACACCTCGGCGCCGACCTGGTTGGCGAAGGCGTTGCAGACCGCTCCCCCGCCCAGGAAGTTGGCCACCATCTGCGCGGTGACCTCCTGCGGCCAGGGGGTGACGCCCTGGGCGTGGACCCCGTGGTCGCCGGCGAAGATGGCGACGGCTGCGGGCTCCGGGATCGGCGGCGGGCACTGCCGGGACAGGCCCGACAGCTGCGCGGAGATGATCTCCAGCATGCCGAGCGCGCCGGCCGGCTTGGTCATGCGCTTCTGGCGCTCCCAGGCCTCGCCGAGCGCCTTGGCGTCCAGCGGGCGGATCTGTGCGACGGTCTCGGCAAGCAGGTCGTGGGGTTCCTCTCCGGGCAGGGCGCGGCGGCCGTACGTCTCCTCGTGCACCACCCAGGACAGCGGGCGCCGCTTGGACCAGCCGGCCTGCATCAACTCGGGCTCGTCCGGGAACTCGTCGACGTACCCGACACACAGGTAGGCGACGACTTCGAGGTGCTCGGGCAGGCCGAGCGCGCGGACCATCTCCCGCTCGTCGAAGAAGCTGACCCAGCCGACGCCGAGGCCTTCGGCGCGCGCGGCGAGCCAGAGGTTCTCGACCGCGAGCGCGGAGGAGTACGGCGCCATCTGGGGCTGGGTGTGCCGGCCGAGGGTGTGGCGGCCGCCGCGGGTCGGGTCCGCGGTGACGACGATGTTCACCGGGGTGTCGAGGATGGCCTCGATCTTGAGTTCCTTGAACTGCTTGGCCCGGCCCTTGGGCAGCGACTTGGCGTACGCCTCACGCTGGCGCATGGCCAGTTCGTGCATGGTGCGGCGGGTGTCGGCGGACCGGATGACGACGAAGTCCCAGGGCTGCGAGTGGCCCACGGAGGGCGCCGTGTGGGCGGCCTCCAGGACGCGCAGCAGCACCTCGTGCGGGATCGGGTCGCTGCGGAAGCCGTTGCGGATGTCGCGCCGCTCGCGCATCACCTTCAGGACGGCCTCGCGCTCGGCGTCGTCGTAGGCCGGAGCGGCCGGTCCGGTGGACTGTCCTGCCTCTTCCACTGCGGCCGTGCCCTCTTCCTGGTCGGCGGCCCTGGTCTCCAGGTCCTCCGCGTGCTGTACGACGTCGGGGGCGTGCTCGTCGACCGATGCCGCCGGTCCGGCAGCGGACTCGGCCTCGCGCGGCGCGGGGACCGTGGCGACGGGCTCCTGCTGCTCCTGGGCGGGCAGGACGAGGGGCTGCGGCGGGGTCGGCGCCAGGTGCGGGGTGGTCGGCACCTGGCCCTCGACGGGCACGAACTGCCCGAGCGGCTGCTCGGGGTGCGGCTGCAGCGGGACGCTGGAGGGCTGCGGTTCGGTGGTACCGGCGGGGGCCGGCTGCGCGGCCTCCGTGGCCGGGGCCGGCTCGGCGGCCGACGCGGGCGGCGTCACGGCCTCGGCCTCGGGCGCGGGGGCTGCCGGAACGGCCTCGGCGGGCTGGACCTGCGGGCCGGCGGGTGCGGCAAAGCCGGTGTCCGGGGTCGGCGTCACCGCGGACTGCTCGGCGGCGTCCGGCGCCTGGGGGTGCGGCTGCGGCTGCGGCAGAGCGGTCACGGCCTCGCCGTTCTGCGGGACGGGACTCGCGAGCTGCGGGCCCTGGGCCTGCAGGAGGGCGGGCGCTTCAGGGGCGCCCTCCGGAAGCGGGGACTGCACGGCGTCCTGCGCCGGGGCGACGGGCTCCGGGGACTCTGCCGGTTCGGCTGCGTGCGCCGGCTCCGGCGTCGGCGTCGGCTCGGCGGGGGCCACGGGCTCGGGCGCCTGCGCCGGCTCGGCGACGGGCGGGACCTGGGCAGCGGCGTGGGCGGCAGGGTCGGGGACAGCGGCAGGCTGGGTCTCGACGGGGCCGGAGACGTGCGGGTCGGGCTGGGCCGGAACGCCCGCGGCGGCTTCGGTGACGATCTGGGCGACGGCCGCGTCGGCCTCCTCGGCCACGCCCTGCGCCGGAGCGACGACGACAGCCTCGGTCGGCGCATCCACGGCCGACGGGACCTCCGCCTGCACGGCGTCGGTGACGGGTGCGACCTCGACGGGCTGAACGACCTCGGGCTGCTGGACGGGCTCTGCGTGCTGAACGGCCTCGACCGGCTGAACGACCTCCGCCTGCTGAACGGGCTCGACCGGCTGAACGGTCTCTGCTTGCTGAACGGCCTCGGACACCTGGACGGCCTCCGCGACCTCCGCTACCGGCGCGGCCTCCGGTGCCTGGACCGGTGCGGCCTCGCCCTGCGTCGGCTGGACCGGAGCACCCTGCTCCACCACGTCCGCCGCGGAAGCCACCTCGGGGGTCTGCGCAGCCTGGACCGCCTCAGCCACCTCGGGCGCGGCTACGACCCCGCCCTCAGCGGCTCCGCCGGCGGCGGCGTCGGCAGCGACGGCGGTCTCGGGCCCCTGGCCCAGGTCCAGATCCCCCTGGGGGACGTACACACCATCGTGACCGTGCACCGGCTGCACCCCGTCATGACCGTGCACGGCCTGTGCCTGGACCGCCTCGCCGGGCACCTGCACGGCTGCCTGCGTGGCAAGGCGGGTCATCGTGGCCTGGGCGGCGTCGGGCACGTCGGCGACGGCCTCGGGGGCCGCGGCCGGATCAACCCCTTCGGCCGCCGGGGCCTCCGTGCCGGCCTGGGCCACGGCGCCCGGCGCGGTACCCCAGGGGGCCGCGTTCTGCGGGGCCATGTCGCTCAGCGGCTGAGCGTCGAGGTACTCGGGCCCGGTCGCGGCCGGTCCCGGCTGCCGTACCGGCGCTCCGGCGGGCCCGCGGTCGGCGAGGGAGCGGACCGGGCTTGCGGAGGCGTTGGGGATCGGCGGACCCAGATGCAGCGGCCGGCGTGCCTGCTGCTGCGCGGCCGCCGCGTCGTGCTGGGCCGAGAGGATGGGCGACGGCGGCGCGGACGCCGGCGTCGGATTCGGCAGGCGGACGCCGCTGAGGTCGACGGAACCGCTGTCCCGGCCGGCCGTCTCGTGCGGGCCCGGCTGGTGGACGGCCTCGACGACCGGTTCCGGGGCGGGTGGCTGCACTTCGTTGCCCCACGCGCCCTGGGCTCCCGGCAGCAGCAGGTCTTCGTCCTCGGCGGGTGCCTCGGAGAGGTAGGTGTACGCGCCGTGCGCGGGGACGCCCGGCTGTTCCACCATGCCTGCGCTCTCCGGCTGTCCCTCGCCCGGGACCTGGCCGGTGTCGGTCATGCGTACCCCTCGCCCATCGGTTAGTGCTTCTACGACCAGCTCACCCGGAACGGCGCACCGACCGCCCCGTAGTGAAGAACGAGCGTGCGTGCCCAGCGGCACGAACGACCCGCCCAAAAAAGGCGACAAAGCCATTCAGTGGCATTGTCCCGGCCGTTCAGCCGTCGCGACAGCATGATCCGCGACAGCCCGCTGTGGACTGCGCCACGTTGCGCGTCCTCGGGTTCTGCCGTACCACACCCACCCCAAAAGGGGCACGTTTTCCGGACATTGGCGAACGAAGTTCCGGGCCACCGATGCGGTACAACGATCGGCCAGCCTACCGCGCGCAGTACGACAACAGGATCACGGGGCGCGATCCGGCAGGCCCGCCCGTCGCCCGGCCACCACCCCTCAACGAGGCGCTTCGCGCCGCAGCAATTCCCCGGTGAGCAGGAACGCAACGTTCCGCTCGGTCTCCGTCCAGGCCCTGGTGTCGAGTTCGACGGACTGCAGCAGGGCGCACTCGACCCGGTATCCGTGTTCGGTCAGGCCACGGCCGACGAGTTCGGCCTCGTCGCGGGTCGCGGCGTGGGTCACGATGCGCTGCGGGCGGCGGTCGGCGACCGCGGAGACCACGGCCGCTCCCCCGCCACCGACCCGTACGACGTCCGGCTCGGGCAGGTTTTCGAGGACATGGGGGGCGGTGCCCTGCACCACCTGGAGCTGGACGCCGAAGCGGCGGGCCGCCGCCTCGGTCCGGGCACAGGCGTCGGCCAGCCGGTCGACGGCGATGACGGCGGCTCCGGCGCGCGCGGCCTCGGTGGCGAAGGCGCCGCTGCCGCAGCCGATGTCCCAGACGAGGTCGCCGACCCGGGGGCCGAGACGGGCGAGTTGGGCGGCCCGGAGCAGCTGGGTCTCCCCTTCGCCGAGGCCGCCGCCGTACACCCCGTACTCCTCGTCCGGCTGCACCCAGCCGCGCGGTCCGGTGCCCGGGTCGCGCCCGGCGATCCAGCCGCCGCCCTCGGCGGCCCCGGCCGGGCCGCCGATGACGATGACGACGTTCGGGTCGCGCCAGGTGTGGTCGGGGGCCTTGTCGGAGGTGACGACGGAGACCTGTTCGTGTTCGGTGCCCAGCTCCTCGCAGATGACGAAGGTCCGGTGGATCCCGTCCATGAGCAGACCCAGTTCGGCGGGGCCGGCGCCCGGTGAGGTGAGGACGGCGACCTTGGTGTGGGCGCGGCACACGTTCACTGCGCGGCGCAGGGTGCGCGGGTGGGCGACGACCACCTGGGCGTCGTCCCAGGGCATGCCGGCGCGGGCGAAGGCGGCGGCCACGGAGGAGACGGCCGGGACGACCTCGACCTCCAGGCCGAACTCCGGTGCGCGCAGGGTCCGTACGACGCCGAAGAAGCCGGGGTCGCCGTCGGCGAGCACGACCGCGGTGCCGCGGTGGGCGGCGATGCGGCGGGCGGCCAGCGCGAGACTGCCGAGGCGGATGCGCTCGGCGGTGGGCGGGACCTCGGGGAGTGCCAGGTGGTGGGCCGCGCCTGCCACGAGCGTGGCGGCGCCGAGGGCGGCTCGTGCCGTGGCGGTCAGCGGCGAGCCGTCCCAGCCGATCACCGTGACCCGGTCGGCCATCGTCGTCAGTCTCCAGATTTTCGCAGCTCGTCAGGGGTACGGGGCCCTTCGGGCGGGCTCCGTGAGAGTACCTGGTGAAGGCAGCGGACGCGCGGTGCGGCGGGGCCGTGCGCGGATCCGGGCGTACCTCGCCGGGTTCAGTTCCAGTCGGCGTACGAGGTGAAGCCGCCGGTGTCGGCGAGCTGCCCGTCGGCGCCTTCGAGGTCCTCCGGTAGGAGGCTCCACACGATGAAGTCCGTGCGCAGGTCGGTCCAGGTGCCGTCCTCGGCGCGGACGTGGGCTATGCAGGCGTTGCGCAGTACGCCCTCGCTGATGCAGCCGATCTTCTGGGCGACCTGCTGGGAGGCCGTGTTGTCGGCGGCGGTGCGGATCTCGATGCGCTCGAACTTCTGGTCGCCGAAGAGCCACTGGGCGGTGGCGAGGGCGGCCTCGGAGGCGTAGCCCTCGCCGCGCGCCCAGGGGGCGATGATGTACGACAGCTCGGTGGAGCGGATGTGCCAGTTGGTCTTGCCCAGTTGGACGATGCCGACGAGGCGCTGGGTGAGGAACTCGGTGACGGCGAGGTCCAGGCCGCGGCCGGCGGTGCGCTCGGTGGGCGCGTACTCGGTGATCCAGTGCCGGGCGTCGTCCTCGGTGAACGGCTGGGGGACGTCGGTCCAGGCGCCGATGTGTTCGTCGTTCATCATCTCGGCCAGGGCGGGCACGTCGTCCTCGTCGAGGGGACGCAGCACCAACCGCTCCGTGCTGATGGAGATGTTGGGGAAGGTGCTAGTCATGCGCCGCTCCGTAACCTTCGAAAATCCTTGAGAGAGCATCAGGACCGTCAGGGCCCCGCTGAACTGCCCAGCATGCAGCATGAAACCACTGAACGACACGAGGGGGCCCACCCCGGGTGAGGGAGTGGACCCCGTGCGTGGCGATACGCCGTATACGTGCCGTCGGACGAGCCGTCAGGTTCAGAAGGACGGGATGACCGAGCCCTGGTACTTGTCCTCGATGAACTTCTTGACCTCGGGCGAGGTGAGGAGCTTCGCGAGCTTCTTCACCCGCGGGTCCTTCTCGTTGCCCTTCTTGACCGCGAGGAAGTTGCCGTACGGGTTGTCCTTCGCGGACTCCAGGACGAGGGCCTCCTTCGCGGGCTTGAGGCCCGAGGAGATCGCGTAGTTGCCGTTGACCACTGCCGCGTCCACGTCGTCCAGGGAGCGCGGGGTCTGGGCCGCCTCGACCTCCTTGAACTTGAGGTTCCTGGGGTTCTTGGCGATGTCCTGCGGGGTGGCCTCGGTGCCGACGCCGTCCTTGAGCGTGATGAGCCCGCCCGCGGCGAGCAGCTTCAGCGCGCGGGCCTCGTTGACGGAGTCGTTCGGGACGGCGATGGTCGCACCGCTCTTGAGGGCGTCGGCGCGCTTCACCTTGTGGGAGTAGAGGCCGAGCGGCTCCAGGTGCACCGTGACGACGGGCACGATGTGGGTGCCGCGCTTCTTGTTGAAGTCGTCCAGGTACGGCTGGTTCTGGAAGTAGTTGGCCCCGACCGAGCCGTCGTCGGTCGCCGTGTTCGGCGTGATGTAGTCGGTGAACTCCTTGACCTCGAGGTCGAGGCCCGCCTTCTTCGCCAGGTTCTCCTTGACGAAGTTCAGGATCTCGGCGTGCGGGGTCGGGCTCGCGGCGACGACCAGCGGGCCGCTGTAGTCGGAGGAGCCGGCGGAGTCGTCGCCGGAGCCGCAGGCGGTGAGCCCGAAGGTGAGGGCTCCGACGGCGAGGACGGCGGTGGTGAGCTTGGCGGTGTTACGCACGAAAAGTGCCTTTCCTTAAGGGTGGTGCGACCCCGTGATGGGTGGACGGGGAGTCTTTGGGGGTGCTCAGGCGACCTTGGCGATGTCGGCGGCCTCGGGCTCCTCGGTCTTCAGCAGGCGCAGCTTCGGAGCGGGGCCGGAGCGGGCGCCGCGGTGGTGCAGGGAGCGGGCCGCGTAGTCGCCGGCGAACTGGATGAGGGAGATGACGACGGCGAGGATCGCGACGGTGATCCACATCAGCTCGGTCTCGAAGCGCTGGTAGCCGTAGCGGACGGCGAGGTCGCCGAGGCCGCCGCCGCCGACCGTGCCGGCCATGGCGGAGTAGCCGATCAGGGCGATGATCGTGGTGGTGGTGCTGGCGATCAGCGAGGGCAGGGCCTCGGGGACGAGGACCTTGCGGACGATCGTCCAGGAGTTGCCGCCCATGGCCTGGACGGCCTCGACGAGACCGTTGTCCACTTCGCGGACGGCCGTCTCGACCAGGCGGGCGAAGAACGGGATACCGCCGATGGCGAGCGGCACGATGGCGGCGGTGGTGCCGATCGTCGTTCCGGTGACCCAGCGGGTGAAGCTCATCAGCGCGACCATCAGGATGATGAACGGCATCGACCGGCCGACGTTCACGACCTGGCCGATCACCTTGTTGGCGAGGACGTTCTGCAGCAGGCCGCCCCGGTCGGTGAGGACGAGGAGGACGCCGAGCGGAAGGCCGACGGCGACGGCGATCAGGGTGGACCAGGCCACCATGGTGAACGTCTCGCTACACGCCTGGGACAGCAGCGGCTGCATCGCGGACCAATCAGTCCAGGTCACTTGGCGCCTTCCTTCACCAGCACGGGCTCCTGGCCGACGACGTCGATCTGCAGGCCCTGCTCGCGCAGGAAGCCGATGGGCACCACGTTGTCCTCGTAGCGGCCGGGCAGTTCGATGCGCATGCGGCCGATCTGGAGACCGCCGACGGTGTCGATGGCGGCGCCGAGGATCGAGATGTCGATGTTGTAGGTGCGCGAGAGCTGGGAGATGACCGGCTGGGTGGCGGCCTCGCCGTGGAAGGTGACGTCGAGGACGGTCCGGTCGGCGCCCGTGGCCTCGCCGCCCACCGGGAACAGGGCGGAGGCCAGCTCCGAGCCGGGGGTGGCCAGCAACTCGCTGACCGTGCCGGACTCCACGATCCTGCCCTTCTCCATCAGGGCTGCGGAGTCGCAGACGGACTTCACGACGTCCATCTCGTGCGTGATGAGCAGGACGGTCAGCCCCAGCTGCCGGTTCAGGTCGCGCAGCAGCTGGAGGATGGACCGGGTGGTCTCCGGGTCGAGGGCGCTGGTGGCCTCGTCGGAGAGCAGCACCTTGGGGTCGCCGGCCAGGGCGCGGGCGATGCCGACACGCTGCTTCTGGCCGCCGGATAGCTGGGCGGGGTAGGCCCTGGCCTTGTCGGCCAGGCCGACCAGGTCGAGGAGTTCGAGCGCCTTGCGGGAGCGTTCCCTGCCCGACTTGCCGAGGATCTCCAGCGGCAGCTCGATGTTGTCCTGCACGGTCCGCGAGGAGAGCAGGTTGAAGTGCTGGAAGACCATGCCGATGCGGCTGCGCGCCCGGCGCAGCTCCTTGCCGGCGCGGGGACCCCGGCCGGCGAGCGCGGTGAGGTCCTGTCCGGCGACGCTCACCGTCCCGGATGTCGGACGCTCCAGCAGGTTGACGCAGCGGATGAGCGAGGACTTTCCGGCGCCGGACTGACCGATGACGCCGTAGACCTCGCCTTCGCGGACATGGAGATCGACGCCGTCGAGGGCGGTGACCTCGCGGCCGTGGGAGCGGTGAGCCCGGTAAATCTTCGTCAGGCCCGATGTGGTGATCACAGGGGTTTCCGTCACTGTCGAGTGCGCGGGCGTGGGTGTGCCCGGGCACGGGTGCATGCGTTGCATTCGTTCAGGGACGCGGCACGGTTCTCGCTGAGGCGGTGAACCGGGGAGAACGTCGTGTGCGCGGGGCGGCGTCAGTCACGCAGGCCGGGGGTCCGGCGTGGGACAGGCCACGGCTCTCGCTTCGGGGCGCGAGGCTCAGGTGGTGCAGGGGCCCTCTAGAAAGCACACATTCGGCGCGAACACATACAACGAGCACCGGGCGTCAGGGTCGCCTCGGTCGCAAGGGTGCGGCTGCTCGTCGTGGTCATGCGATCAGTAAACCAGACCTACGGTGCTGACCGGCCGCCACTGTCCGCATGCTGGACGGCGGCGGACAGTTCTCAGTCGCGAACGGAGATCTCCACTCCGGCATCGGTGACCAGTGCGGACAAGGCCGACAGGTCCCTCACCACCAGGTCGGCGTCCAGGTGCTCGGCCCGGTGGGTTGTGGCCAACGCCACGGTGGTCATGCCGGCCGCGCGGCCCGCCTGGAGTCCGGCGGGGGCGTCCTCGAAGACGACGCGGGGGGCCGGGTCCACGCCGAGCTGCCGGGCGGCGAGCAGGTAGGGCTCGGGGTCGGGCTTGCCGCGGGTGATGTCGTCGGCGGCGACGAGCGTCTTGGGCAGGATGCCGACGGCGTCGAGGCGGGCCTCGGCGAGCCGCCGGGTGGCGGAGGTGACGACGGCCCAGCGGTCCGCGGGGACCGAGTCGAGGAAGTCCCGGGTACCCGGCAGGAGCTGCACACCTGCGTCGGGTACGTCCTCCACCTCCAGCTCTTCGACCCGCGCGACGGCCTCGGGCACGAGGCGGGCGGGCAGCAGGCCGGCGACCATCTCGGCCGCGGGCCGCCCGTACGGTCTACGACGGGGTCGGCGGCGTCGGACCATTTCGGCCGTAATAAGGTCACCGCATGCTCAACGCCCTGACGCTGGTGACCGGAGTCGCCGCGCTGCTGCTCGCCGCCTGGTGCGGCTGGGCCGCCTACCGGGACCAGCCCACCAAGGACTGGCACTTCATCGGCATGGCCGTGGTGTCACTGCTGGCCGTGATCCAGCTGGTGGTCGGGATCGTGCAGCTGGCCCGGGGCGAGAAGCCGGATCAGGGCACGACCATCTTCGTGGCGTATCTGCTGGGCGCGTTCGCGTGCGTGCCGGCGGCGGGCTTCATGTCCCTGGCCGAGCGGACGCGCTGGGGCTCGGTGACGGTGGCGGCCGGCGGCGTCGTGCTGGCCGTGCTCGAGGTACGGCTCTACGACATCTGGGGAGGCTGAGATGACGGCGCTCGAGGAGAAGCCGACCCGGTTGACCAGCGGGCCGGGGATGCTGCTCGTCTGGTTCTACGGCGTGATGGTGGTCGGGGCGTTGTCGCGCTCGGCGTACCAGATCGCGACGGACTTTCAGCGGGCGCCGCTCGCCTACTCGTTGTCGGCGGTGGCCGGTGTCGTGTACGGGTTCATCACGTACACGCTGGTCCGTGGCGGCGAGACGGCCCGCAGGGCGGCGCGAGTCTGCTGCGCAGCTGAGCTGGTGGGCGTGCTGGTCGTCGGCACCTGGACGCTCGTGGAGCCCTCGGCGTTTCCCGACGCGACCGTATGGTCCGACTACGGGATGGACTACATCTTCATTCCTGTGCTGCTGCCCTTGTCCGCGCTGTATTGGCTGCGGAAAGTGGAGGCGCAGCAGAGGGCTGCGGCCTGAGGGGCGCCGGCGTCCGCGGGCCGGGCGTGGCTGGCCGCGCTGACGCGGCGGAGCCGCATGCCGATACAGCCCGCGCCCCTTCAGGCACTTGTCACGCCGTGGTCGCGTAAGTACCGGCCGACTTCTCCAGGACGATCATCTCCACGCCGTCGGCGCCCTTGGACCTGCCCACCGCCTGGTAGCCGACCCGGCGGTAGAGGCGCAGGTTGCCCTCGCTGCGGTGGCCGGTGTGGAGGCGGAACATCGTGGCGCCGCGCTGCTCGGACAGGGCCGTCTCCGCCGCGCGCAGCAGACGCGCGCCGATGCCGTGACCCTGGAGGCGCGGATGGACGCAGAGCTTGCCGATCGCGGCGGCGCCGCCCTCGGTCACCTTGCCGCGCACCGCGCCGACCACTTCGTCGCCGAGGCGGGCCACGAAGACGCAGTCGGCGGCGACCTCCTGACGGACCGAGTCGAGACTCTGGACGAGCGGGTCGATGCGGTAGTTGCCGTACAGCGCTGCTTCGCTCTGGAAGCACAGGTACTGGAGCTTGAAGATCTGCTCCGTGTCCTGTTCGGTCGCCACCGAGATGGTCACGCTCATGCCCATGTGCGCATGCCTCCCGCTCACCTGATCGCCTGTCGTCCCTCACTCCTATCCCCGCACTTCGCGGGCCGCAACCTCCGGGGTGAGCAATCGACGCAGACATCCCAGACATCTGGAACGTTCCGGTCCGAGACTGCCCTGTGAGATACCCAACTCCCCCGCGATCTCCCGGTATGTCGGGTCCTTCGGGGAGAGCAGCGCCTCGATGAGCCGGGGGCAGCGGCCGGGCAGCCGGCGGACCGCGTCGCGCAGGGCGCGGTACCGGGCGGCCGCGAGCGCCAGCTGTTCGGGGTCGGGGCGGGTGTCGTCGGCCGGCTCGATGCCGTACGGGCGTTCGAGGCGGGTGGTGCGACGGCTGCGGCGGGCCTCGGCGCGGACGGCCTTGCGCAGCCAGCCCTGCGGGTCGGGCGGCGGCCCGGTGGTCTCCAGGCGCTCCAGGAGGCGGAGCCAGACGGCCTGCTCCAGGTCACCCGGCTCGCCTCCGGACGCATATGCCTCGGCGGAGGCCTCGGCGGCGAGCAGCGGGCGCAGGGTGACCAGCAAGTCGTGCGTCATATGCGGAACGACGCGCCGCCCCGGCGGCAGGTTTCCGGGGCGGCGCGGAGTCACCCCTAAAGGGGTGCGATACGACCCTGGTGTTGACGAGGGCGGCGCGGCTCAGCCGGCCAGGAAGTCGGCGCGGGCCAGCACGCCGGTGTCGGCGTTGTCGGTGAAGACGCCGTCGATGCCGGTGGCGAAGTACGTCCTGAAGACACCGAAGACGTCGCCGTAGGCGTCCGCGGCGCTGCCCTTGCGGTACTCGGCCGGGAGGAAGGGGTTCTCGTTGCGCATGGTGTAGGGGTGCAGGACCAAGCCCACCTTGTGCGCGTCGGCGACCAGCGTGGTCGGCTGGCCCAGGGTGCCGTCGGCGTTCTTCGGGATGATCAGGTCCAGGGTCGGGCCGATGCCCTGCGCGTAGCCGGCGATCTCCCTAAGGCCCTTGGGCGTGATCAGGTCGGCGACCGTGCGCGGGTCGCCCGCCTCGACGAAGTCGTAGGGGCGGCTGGTGGCCGAGGAGAGCAGCACGACGAGCGGGTTGTCCACCAGCTGGTTCAGCTTCTGGATGCTGCTCGGCTCGAAGGACTGCAGGATGACCGGCGAGTTCCGGCTGTCCTTGCCGTACTTGCGCAGCAGCTTCGCCACCCGTTCCTCCAGGGCCAGGCCCAGCTTGCGGAAGTAGGTGGGGTGCTTGGTCTCGGGGTAGATCCAGACCTGCCTGCCGCGCTTGCGGGTCTGCTCGTCCTGCCACTTCAGGACCTCTTCGAACGTGGGGATCTCCCAGCGCCCGTTGTAGAGGGTGTTGTGCGGACGGTTGGCCGGGATGCGCTCGACCGCGCGCAGCGTCTTCAGCTCGGCGAGGGTGAAGTCCTCGGTGAACCAGCCGGTGGTGGGGACGCCGTCCAGGACCTTGGTGGTCTTGCGGTCGGCGAACTCGGGGTGCGAGGCGACATTCGTGGTGCCGCCGATCTCCGGCTCGTGGCGGCAGACGAGATGTCCGTCCTTGGTGGGCACCAGGTCGCCCGCCTCGACGACGTCGGCGCCGAGGTCGAGGGCCAGGTTGTACGAGCCGAAGGTGTGCTCGGGACGGTAGCCGGCGGCGCCCCGGTGGCCGATGATCGTCGGCACCGGCAGGCTCTTCAGCCCGCGCCCGCCGTACCCGGCCGTCCGGGCGTCGGCCGCTCGGGCGGTTCCTGGCAGCCCGAGGACCGCTCCACCCGCGCCGAACACCGCTGCGCCGAGGAGCGCCCGCCGTCCCGTGCCTTGCGTCTGCTCGTTCGTCCGGTCGCTGTCCATGAGCGCCCTCCCGCCGTCCTGCCGCTTCGATGCGCGCCGATCGTAGGGGCGTACACATGACCGACGGGAGACCTCGGTTCGAACACACGGGTGACGCCGTCTGTCGTGTGCGAGACGAGACATGACGGTCCGTCGGACCCGGCTGCGCGCGTTCCGCGCGACCTGCGTCACACTGTCGTCGTACGTCACTGACGGACACCAGGACGTCACCGCAGGTAAACCAGTGTCAACAGTGCGTAAGACCTCGGTGAACCGGCCGCACCCGATGTGCGCATCCCCCGGGGCCGCGAGTAATGTCCTCACCTGCACAGACACATATCGCTTCCCTCGGCATCGGAGGACCCGTTGTCCCGCTTCGCGTTCATCAAGGCAGTGCTCGGACCGATCATGCGCCTGATGTTCCGCCCACAGGTGGAGGGCGCGGAGCACATCCCCGGAGACGGGCCGGTCATCCTGGCCGGCAACCACCTGACCTTCATCGACTCGCTGGTGCTGCCGCTGGTCACCAAGCGACAGGTGTACATCATCGGCAAGGACGAGTACGTCACCGGCAGGAGCCTCAAGGGCCGGCTGATGGCGTGGTTCTTCACCGGTGTCGGCATGATCCCGGTCGACCGGGACGGAGCCAACGGTGGCGTCGCCGCGCTCATGACCGGTCGGCGGATCCTGGAGGAGGGGAAGGTCTTCGGGATCTACCCCGAGGGGACGCGGTCGCCCGACGGCCGGCTGTACCGGGGGCGCACCGGTATCGCGCGACTGACGCTGATGACCGGTGCGCCGGTGGTTCCGTTCGCGATGATCGGCACGGACAAGTTGCAGCCGGGTGGAGCGGGGATGCCGCGGCCCGGTAAGGTCACCGTTCGCTTCGGCGAGGCGATGGAGTTCTCGCGGTACGAGGGGATGGACCGGGACCGGTATGTGCTGCGGGCTGTGACCGATTCCGTGATGGCTGAGGTCATGCGACTGTCCGGGCAGGAGTACGTGGACATGTACGCCACGAAGGCCAAGGCCGCGTAGGGCCACTGGCGGTTCGGCCGGTTTTCAAGTGCGGGTGCGTGGGGGCCGGTCGCGCCCACGCGGCGGAGCCGCACATCGATACAGCCCCGCGCCCCAAGGGAGTTCCGCCTACCCTGCGCTTTCCAGTTTCTGCCCCCTCAGCAGGAACCATGCCGCCGCCGCCGTTGCCAGCAGGACTGCCGCTCCTGCGGCGGAGGCGATCTGCAGTCCCTGGACGAAAGAGCTGCTTGCCGCGTCCAGGAGAGACTCCGCCGTGTGCGGAGGCATCGTCGTCGATGCCTCCACCGCCGCTCCCAGTGACTCGTGGGCCGCAGCCGGGGTTCCGGCCGGGCCCGCGAAGCCGCGGTAGACGCCGGTCACGATCGAGCCGAGCAGGGCGATGCCGAGGGCCGCGCCCAGTTCGTACGCCGTCTCGGAGACCGCGGAGGCGGCGCCCGCCTGGTCCTTGGGCACGCTGGAGAGGATCACGTCGGCCGTCACCGTGAAGGAGAAGCCGGCGCCGATACCGACGACCAGGAGCGCGGCACCGAGGACCGGGTAGCCCGTCGACCGGCCCACGGTCGTGAGGACGGCGAGGGCGACGCCCACGGCGGCGAGTCCGCCCGAGACCACGGCCCGGACCGAGAAGCGGCGGGCCGCGCGGCCCGCGATCAGGCCGGCCGCCACCGCGCCTACGGCGGCGGGCAGTTCGGCCAGGCCCGCCTCGAAGGGGCTCCTGCCCTGGACCAGTTGCAGGAACTGGGAGAGGAAGAACACCAGGCCGGACATGCCCAGTACGGTCAGCAGGTCGGCAAGGACGGCTCCGCTGAAGCCGCGGCGCCGGAACAGACGCATGTCCAGCAGCGGGGTCGGCATGGTGAGCTGGCGGTGCACGAAGCCGTAGAGGGCCGACGCGCCCAGCAGGGCCGCGGCGAGCGTGGGCCCGGTGAGGCCGTGGGTGGCCGCCTCCTTGACCGCGTACACCAGGCCGATCATGCCGACCAGCGACAGGACGACGCTGATCAGGTCCCAGGGGCCGGGGTTCGGGTTGCGGGACTCGGGCAGCGAGCGGATGCCGACGAGTACCAGGACCGCCATCACCGGCAGGTTGATCAGGAAGACCGAGCCCCACCAGAAGTGCTCGAGGAGGAAGCCGCCCACGATGGGGCCCACAGCCGTACCGGCGGAGGCGGTGGCGCCCCAGATACCGACGGCGAGGCTGCGCTCGCGCGGGTCGTGGAAGAGGTTGCGGATCAGGGCGAGGGTGGCGGGCATCAGGGTCGCGCCGGCGACACCGAGCAGGGCCCGCGCAAGGATCAGGAGTCCGGGCGTGGTCGCGTACGCGTTCAGGACGGATATCGCGCCGAACGCCGTTGCGCCGACCAGCAGGATCCGCTTGCGGCCGATGCGGTCGCCGAGGCTGCCCATGGAGACCAGTAGACCGGCGATGACGAAGGAGTAGACGTCACCGATCCACAGGAGCTGGGTGCCGGAGGGGTTGAGGTCTTCGCTGATGTAGGGGGTCGCGAGGCCGAGGACGGTGGCGTCGACGGCCACCAGCAGCACGGCCAGGACGAGGACGCAGAGCGCGAGCCAGCGGCCCGGGCGCTTCTCCACCTCCGCCGCGCGCGCCGGCTGCACGGTGCTGGTCATGATTCCTCTCTTCTCAGTGCGCCGCCGAGCAGCAGCTCGACGATCATGTGGGTGAAGTCCCTGGGGGCGACGCGGCCTTCCGCGACCGCCCAGGCACCGGAGGCCAGCAGGCCGTACAGCGCCTCGGTGAGCCAGGCCGGGGTGAGGTCGATACGGAACTCGCCGCTCTCCTGGCCGCGCCGGAACAGAGCCGTGACGCGTTCGTCGATGCGGGCCCAGCCCTGGTTCTGCTCCTCGCCCTCGAACAGCTGGTTCTCGGTGTAGAGGAAGGCGAGCAGAGCGGCCGAGGGTTCGAACGCCCGGACCAGGCGGTGCACGGCCTCACCCGCGGAATCCTCGTCCAGGCGGGCCGTGTCCAGGGCCGCCTCGCACTCCGCGATGCCGAGCGCCTCCAGCGCCCGTACGAGTGCGTCGCGCCCGGCGAAGTGGCGGTGCAGCGTGGCCCGGCTGATCCCGGCGGCCTTGGCGACCTCGTCCATGGTCGCCGTGGACTTACGGGTCAGCAGGGCGGCTGCGCTGCGCAGCACGTGGTCACGATCCAGGGCCATGAGACAACCATAACCCAAGTGAGACATCTTTGTCTCATCATAGGTATGCCTGACTCGTAGCCGCTGGTCAGCAGAGGTGATCGGTCAGTGCCAGGGCAGTTGTCCGCGCCGCTCCCAGTAGGTGCCCGGGGCCTCCACCAGCGTGGCGAGGCGGGTCAACTGGTCCACGTCCAGGTCCACGACGGGCGCGTGGAGGTTGGAGGCGAGCTGGGTGACGGTCGCGGCACCGGAGAGGACGACACCCGCCCAGGGCTGGCGCAGGATCAGGGCGAGGGCGACGGCGTCGCAGCCGAGGTCGGTCTCCTCGGCCACGGCCTTCAGCGCGTCCGGGGCGCTCTGTGCGGCGAGGCGGCCGTTGGCCATGCCCTCCTTGACGATCACGGTGAGTCCCGCGTCGTGCGCCTCGGCGAGCGCGGGTCCGGCCGAGGTCTCGAGGGCGTTGTACGTCGACTGGACGGTACGGAAGAGGGGCTCGCCCTCGACCCGCACGGCGAGGGCGGCGCGGATCGCGTCGGCCTGGGCGGGGCCGCTGGTGGAGAAGCCGATGGTCAGGCCCCCGGCCGCGGCCTCGGCGAGTTCGGCGTGGAGTTCCTTGTCGGTGAGGGCCGGGCTGTCCGGGGTCACCGAGTGGATCTGGTAGAGGTCGAGCCGGTCGCCGAGCAGCGCGTCGGTCTCGGCGCGCTGGCGCTCGTACGTCGCCAGGCTGTGGTCCTTCACTTCGTGCTGCTCGGCGTCGGTGGACCAGCCGGCGGTGTAGGTGTAGCCCCACTTGCTGCCGACGACCACGTCGTCGATGTCCGGGCGGGCGTTCAGCCAGTCGGCGAGGAACTCCTCGGAGCGGCCGTAGGAGCGGGCGACGTCGAAGTAGCGCACGCCCTGGGCGTAGGCGGCGTCGAGCAGGTCATGGGTGCGGTCGCGCAGGGCGTCGACGCTGCGGACCTGCGGGAGGTCCTCCTCGCGGCCCAGGTTGATGTAGCCAGGGCGGCCGACGGCGGCAAGGCCGAGGCCGATGTGTGCGGTGGGCGTGGTCGCGTGGGCCAGGCGACTGAAGGGCATGGCGACTCCCTGCACGATCGGCGGAGGAGATCCCGCACCAGGAGGGGGGATCTCGCACCAATCTACCCAGCCCCGTGGGGTTCAGCCCGCCCTAGACGCAGCGCGGCACGAAGGTGGGGTCGGCCGGTCCGTCGTGCTCCAGGGCATTGAACACCCACTGCTCGACCAGCGGCGACTTGGGCGCCTGGTCGTGTTCGGTGGTGTCGAGCGGACAGCGGTCCTGAAGGAGGACGTTGGTCACGTACGAGTCCGGGCCTTTGAGGAAGGCGCTGGTGTACGGCACCACGACCTCGTCGTACTTGGTGGCGATCGCCGTGTAGTCGGGGCCCACCGGGGTCTCCGGGTCGGAGTTGAGCTGCTGCAGGAAGTCCGAACCGGCGGTCTGGTCGACGCAGGAGGGGCAGACGGTGGCGCCGGCCGCGAGGGCGAGCGGGTTGGTGGTGCCGTGGTTGGAGGGCACGATGCCCACGAGGTCGTCGACCTTGGTCGCGCCGCCGAGGTACTTGACGTAGTAGCGGGGCATCATGCCGCCCTGACTGTGGCCGACGATGTCGACCTTCTTCGCGCCGGTCGCACCGAGCACGGCGTTCACGAAGTCCCGCAGTTCGGCCGCCGAGTCCGGGATCGGGGCGGTCTCCAGGTCGCCGTACTCGAAGGAGAAGACGCAGTAACCGGCGTTCGCCAGCGCGGGCGACAGGGTCAGCCAGTTCTCGTACGAGGTCTTGAAGGTGCCGTTCACCAGGACCACGGGCTGCGGGTGGGCGGAGTCCGGCTTGCAGGACCAGTCGTTGGCGCCGGGCGGCGGGGTGTCGGCGGCGCTCGCGGGGGCCGTGAGGCCGAGGGCGCACAGCGCCGCTACGGCGGTGACGGCGAGAAGGCGGGCCGTTCGTTTTGTACGTCGTGCGCGCATGACGTCCCTTTCATGCTCGGCTGCGATCGACCGGCGTTCGGCATTGCCGACCGGGTAACCGGAATGCTTACCTCCAAGTAAGGGCAAGTCAAGGTTTCGGCCAGTGGCCGAATTCCATCCGTTACCGAGCGGTCCGGACTGCAGGCAGGGCCCGGACGCGATGTCCGGGCCCTGCTGTCTGCTGCGGTCCGGCCGTCAGGCCTGCTTGGCCGTCGCCCACCCGTGCTGTGCCGCCACGTCCGCCTTGACCTCGGTGAGCTGGACGGCGACCGCGCTGGGTGCCGTACCGCCGCGGCCGTTGCGGGAGGCGAGGGCGCCGGGGACGTTGAGGACCGTGCGGACCTCGGGGGTCAGGTGGGCGGAGATCTTCGCGAACTGCTCGTCGGACAGCTCGTCCAGTTCCTTGCCCTCGGCCTCCGCGACCTTCACGCACTCCCCCGCGACCTCGTGGGCCACGCGGAACGGCACGCCCTGCTTGACCAGCCACTCGGCGATGTCGGTGGCGAGCGAGAAGCCGGCCGGGGCCAGCTCCTCCATGCGCTCGCGGTTGACCGTGAGCGTGGCGATCATGCCGGTGAAGGCGGGCAGCAGGACCTCCAGCTGGTCGCAGGAGTCGAAGACCGGCTCCTTGTCCTCCTGGAGGTCGCGGTTGTAGGCGAGCGGCAGGGCCTTGAGCGTGGCCATGAGACCGGTCAGGTTGCCGATCAGGCGGCCCGACTTGCCACGCGCCAGCTCCGCGATGTCCGGGTTCTTCTTCTGCGGCATGATCGACGAGCCCGTGGAGAACGCGTCGTGCAGGGTCACGAAGGAGAACTCCTTCGTGTTCCAGATGATGATCTCCTCGGAGATCCGGGAGAGGTTCACGCCGATCATCGCGGTGATGAAGGCGAACTCGGCGACGAAGTCACGGGAGGCCGTGCCGTCGATGGAGTTGCCGACACTGCCGTGCTCGAAGCCGAGGTCCTCGGCGACCGCCTCCGGGTCCAGGCCGAGCGAGGAGCCCGCGAGGGCGCCGGAGCCGTACGGCGACACGGCCGTCCGCTCGTCCCACTGGCGCAGCCGCTCGGCGTCCCGGGAGAGGGACTGGACGTGGGCCAGGACGTGGTGGGCGAAGAGCACCGGCTGGGCGTGCTGGAGGTGGGTACGGCCCGGCATGGCCACGTCCGGGTGGGCCTCGGCGAGGCCGATCAGCGCGTCCTGGAGTTCGGCGATCAGGCCGCCGATGATCCGGGCGTGGTCCCGCAGGTACATGCGGAAGAGGGTGGCGATCTGGTCGTTGCGGGAACGGCCGGCGCGCAGCTTGCCGCCGAGGTCGGGGCCGAGCCGCTCCAGCAGGCCCCGCTCCAGGGCGGTGTGGACGTCCTCGTCGGCGATCGTGCCCACGAAGGAGCCGTTCGCGACGTCCGCCTCCAGCTGGTCGAGCCCGGCGATCATGCGGGTCACCTCGTCCTCGGAGAGCAGCCCCGCCTTGTGCAGCACGCGCGCGTGGGCGCGTGAACCGGCGATGTCGTAGGGCGCGAGCCGCCAGTCGAAGTGGACGGACGCGGACAGCTTGGCCAGGGCTTCGGCGGGACCGTCGGCGAAACGGGCGCCCCAGAGCCGTACGTCACCGCTGTTGCTGCTCACTTGCGCTGCTCCTAGAGAAGGTGTGGATGTCCGAACCGTACTCGGGCCAGGCCGGCGTCAGGCTCCGCCTGCGAGATCACGCCGTGCCGCGATCTTCGACGACAGGCTGTAGATGTCGATGAAGCCCTTGGCCGCCGCCTGGTCGAAGGTGTCGCCGGTGTCGTAGGTGGCGAGGTTGAAGTCGTACAGCGACGAGTCCGAGCGCCGGCCCGTGACGACCGCGCGACCGCCGTGCAGGGTCATCCGGATGTCGCCGGAGACGTGCTGGTTGGCCTCGTTGATGAAGCCTTCCAGGGCGCGCTTGAGCGGGGAGAACCACTGGCCGTCGTAGACCAGTTCGCCCCAGCGCTGCTCGACCTGCCGCTTGTAGCGGGCCAGCTCACGCTCGACGGTGACGCTCTCCAGCTCCTGGTGGGCGGTGATCAGGGCGATCGCGCCGGGAGCCTCGTACACCTCGCGGGACTTGATGCCCACGAGCCGGTCCTCGACCATGTCGATCCGGCCGATGCCCTGGGCACCGGCGCGCTCGTTGAGCTGCTGGACGGCCTGCAGGACGGTGACGGGCTTGCCGTCGACGGCGACCGGGACGCCCTCCTTGAAGGTGATGATCACCTCGTCGGCCTCGCGGGCCACGGCCGGGTTCTGCGTGTACTCGTAGATGTCCTCGATCGGCGCGTTCCAGATGTCCTCCAGGAAGCCCGTCTCGACCGCGCGCCCGAAGACGTTCTGGTCGATGGAGTACGGGGACTTCTTGGTGGTGGCGATCGGGAGCCGCTTCTCCTCGCAGAAGGCGATCGCCTTGTCGCGGGTCATCGCGTAGTCGCGGACGGGGGCGATGCACTTCAGGTCGGGGGCGAGGGCGACGATGCCGGCTTCGAAGCGGACCTGGTCGTTGCCCTTGCCGGTGCAGCCGTGGGCGACCGTGGTGGCGCCGTGCTTCTTGGCGGCGGCGACGAGGTGCTTGACGATCGTCGGCCGGGAGAGGGCCGAGACCAGCGGGTAGCGGTCCATGTAGAGGGCGTTGGCCTTGATCGCCGGGAGGCAGTACTCCTCGGCGAACTCGTCCTTGGCGTCCGCGACCTCGGCCTCGACAGCACCGCAGGCGAGGGCGCGCTTGCGGATGACGTCCAGGTCCTCGCCGCCCTGGCCGACGTCCACCGCGACGGCGATGACCTCGGCGCCCGTCTCCTCGGCGATCCAGCCGATCGCGACGGAGGTGTCCAGACCGCCCGAATAGGCGAGTACGACGCGCTCGGTCACGGGTTTCTCCTCACACTGCACTTGCTGACATGCATGATTATGCAGAGCTCTGCATGATTCGTCAATTCTCGGGTCGACTGAACAACAGCAACCGCTTTCTCGTACTTCCCACCGAACGCTGGCGCCGCGTTGATCACAACCCACTCCTGACCCAAGTGAGGCAGTCGCATGTCCAGGGCACTTCCGAAGTACAACAAGCGTCGCGTGGCGATCATCGGCGGCGCTGCCGCCGTGGTGCTCTCCGGCGCGGTCATCGCAGGTTCGGCCCTCGCCGGGGAGTCGTCCAAGCACGGCACCACCCAGAGCGCGCGCACCCTGGCGGACCCGGGCACCATCACCTGCCCCGACGTGAAGTCGAAGCTGCCCGCGATTCCGGCCTCCGCCCAGGCCGAGGTCGACCGCAACCTCGCCCTCCTCCAGACCCAGATCCAGGAGGCCGACACGCGACTGAAGAACACCGTGGGCCAGGGCGGGCCGAACTTCGTCAACAACGCGATCCTCGGCCCCCTCAAGGACAAGCGGGTCTCCACCATCGACCGCATCGCCATCGCCATCGGCCGCAAGGGGACCAAGCCGGCCGGCCTGGACGCGCTGGCGCCCTGCGCCCTGAACGCGGGCGGGGCCCAGAGCGGTGGTGCGAACGCGGGCGGCGGCCAGGCGTCCGCCGCCGCGGCCCCGAACACCGCGGCGAACCAGCAGTCGGGCGGCGGGGCCGCGGCGGGCGGGAGCACTGCGGCGGGCACGATCACCTGCCCGGACGTGGCCTCCAAGCTGCCGGCCGTCCCGGCTTCCGCGAAGGCCGAGGTCGACCGCAACCTGGCCCTGCTGCAGACCCAGATCCAGGAGGCCGACACGCGACTGAAGAACACCGTGGGCCAGGGCGGGCCGAACTTCGTCAACAACGCGATCCTCGGCCCCCTCAAGGACAAGCGGGTCTCCACCATCGACCGCATCGCCATCGCCATCGGCCGCAAGGGGACCAAGCCGGCCGGCCTGGACGCGCTGGCCGCCTGCACGCTCACCAAGTGAGGTGACAGGCCGCCGCGGCCGCCCCGTTGGACAGCGCCGGCCGGGGCGGCCGCGGCGGAGCCGGCCGAGCGGACCCGGCCGAGCCGATCCGGCAATTCCTTAGACGAACGAACGACTTCCGTAGATAATCGTTAGACATGGGAAAGATCTATGAGCGCATAGACGGACGGCTCCGGACGTTCATCGAGGAGCAGCCCCTCTTTTTCACGGCGACCGCGCCGCTCTCCGGCGACGGCACGGTCAACCTCTCCCCCAAGGGCCTCAAGGGCTCGTTCGTGGTGCTGGACGAACTCACCGTGGCGTATCTCGACTTCGCCGGGTCCAACGCCGAGACCGTCGCGCACCTGCGGGAGAACGGCCGGATCACCCTCATGTGGTGCGCCTTCCAGGGCCCGCCGAACATCGTGCGGGTGCACGGCCGGGGCGAGGCGGTCTTCCGGGACGACCCGCGCTTCAAGGAACTGGTCACCCACTTCCCGGACATCGACCCGAGCCTGCACGGGCTGCGCGCGGTCATCGTCGTCCACGCCGAACTGGTGCGGGACAGCTGCGGATACGCCGTCCCCCACATGACCTACGAGGAGGACCGCGACCTGCACGCCAAGCGCTTCGCCCGCGAGGACGACGACTCGCTGAGCGCCTACTTCACCAAGAAGGAGCACATCGCGACGAGCCTGGACGGACTACCCGGGCTGCCGTTGCCGCTCCCGCCGTCTACCGTCTGAGTCATGCGCCCCAGTGTCGTCGCCCTCGTGTCCGCGTCCGTCTGCGTGCTCGGCTTCGTGCCCGGGCCGGGGCCGGTGCCGTTGCCCTCGCAGATGGCGGACAGCGGGGGCGGCACCCAGCTGATCACCGCTCAGGCGCCGGACACCGACGCGACGTCCGGTACGGTCACGTGGTGGGACCTGCGGGACGGGCAGTGGGTCCAGGCCGGGTCCGCGCCTGCGCGGTTCGGGGCGAAGGGGCTGGTGGAGGGACAGTCGCGGAAGCAGGGGACGAACACCACGCCGACCGGGCTGTACCGCCTTCCGTTCGCCTTCGGCATCAAGGCGGCGCCGAGCGGGACGCGGGTCGAGTACCGGGCGGTGAAGGAGAGTTCCTGGTGGTGCCAGGACGCCGACTCCACCTCCTACAACCGCTGGGTGGATCCGCTTCCGGCCGACTGCCGCGCCTCGGAGTCGGAGCAGCTCAGCTCCTACGGGTCGCAGTACGCGTACGGGCTTGTCATCGGGTTCAACTACGACGGGCCGGTGCGAGGGCGGGGGGCCGGGATCTTTCTGCACGTCAACGGGAAGGCGGCCACCGCCGGTTGCGTGTCCGTACCCGAGGATGCGATGCAGCGGATCCTGAAGTGGGCGGACCCCGGCAGGCAACCGCATGTCGCGATCGGCACCACGGACGGCGCCACGGCCATCACCCGTTACTGACCTCGCCCAGGGGCAGCCTTACGGTGAACGTCGTCGCCCCCGGCCTGCTCTCCAGCCCGACGCTTCCCCCGTGCGCCTCCACCACCGCCGCCACGATCGACAGGCCCAGGCCCGCGCCGCCGCCGGGGGCGTCCTGGCGGCGGCGGTGCTCCGCGCGGGTGAAGCGCTCGAAGACACCTGGCTGAACTTCCTTGGGGACGCCGGGGCCGTCGTCGTGCACCGAGAGGTGGGCCGAGCCGTCCTCGGTTTCCAGGGTCACCGTCACCTTCGTGCCAACGGGTGTGTGCACACGCGCGTTGGCCAACAGGTTGGCCAACACCTGTTGCAGGCGGTGGGTGTCGCCCGTGACCGTGACCGGCTCCTCCGGCAGGTCCAGGGTCCAGCGGTGGTCGGGGCCGGCGGCCCGGGCGTCCGTCACCGCGTCCAGGACCAGGTGGGTCAGGTCGACGGGGCGACGCTCCAGCGGGCGGCCCGCGTCGAGGCGGGCCAGCAGGAGCAGGTCGTCGACCATCTCTCCCATGCGGGAGGACTCGGCGGCGATGCGCTCCAGGGCGCGGGTCACCTCCGGCGGGACCGGCCCCGGGTGCAGGAGGGCCAGCTCGGCGTGGCCGCGGACCGAGGCGACCGGGGTGCGCAGCTCGTGGCTGGCGTCGGCGGCGAAGCGGCGCAGCCGCTCCTCGCTGGCGTGGCGTTTGGTCAGGGCGCCCTCGACGTGGCCCAGCATGCGGTTGAAGGCGGCCGCCACCCGGCCGACCTCGCTGCGGGAGTCGGGTTCCGGGGCCCGCGGCGGCAGGGCCACCTCGCCGCTGGCGAGCGGCAGTTCGCTGACCCGGGTGGCGGTCGCCGCGACCCTGCTCAGCGGGCGCAGCGACCAGCGGACCCAGAAGGCCCCGGCCACGCCGGTCGCCACCAGGGCGAGGCCGAAGACGATGCCGGCCACCAGTTCCAGGCGGTGGACGGCGGCCTCGACCGGCTCCAGCGGCAGGCCGACCATCAGGACGTCTCCGTCCCGTCCCGAAACGGCGACGACCCGGTAGTCCTCCAGGACGGAGAGGTCGACGGTGTGGGGTCTGCCGTCGACCGGTACGGCCGCCAGCCGCCTCCGGTCCCCGGCGGTGAGGTCCACGTTCAGTTCCGTGGACGGGTCGCCGGAGCGGATGAGGCCCTGGTTGGTGACCTGGCCGTTCAGCAGGCGGGCGCCGAAGGTGCCGGTGGCCAGGCGGCGGGTGTCGCCGTGCTCGTCGCCGTCGTGGTCGTCGGGCACGCGGCCGGGGTGCTCCAGGCTCTCCGGGAACCGGGTGCCGACCTGGGTGAGCTGTTCGTCGAGGCGCTGGGTGAGGAAGCCGTTCAGCTCGACGACCGCGGCGAGTCCCACGGCCGCGCAGCTCACCGCGAGCAGGACCACCAGAGCGAAGGTGAGCCGGGCGCGCAGGGTGCGCGGGCGGGGCAGGTCTCGTACGGACCTCACTGGGACACCGGCTTCAGGACGTAGCCCGCGCCGCGGACCGTGTGGATCATGGGTTCGCGGCCCGCGTCCACCTTCTTGCGCAGGTAGGAGATGTACAGCTCGACCACATGGGCCCGGCCGCCGAAGTCGTAGGACCACACCCGGTCGAGGATCTGGGTCTTGCTCAGCACCCGGCGCGGGTTGCGCATCAGGAAGCGGAGGAGTTCGAACTCGGTCGGCGAGAGTTCGATCAGCTCGCCGTTCCGGGTCACCTCGCGGGCCTCCTCGTCCATGACCAGGTCGCCCACGGTCAGCCGCGGCCCCTCCTCCAGCTGGCGGGCCATGCCTGCGCGGCGCAGCAGTCCGCGCAGCCGGGCGACGACCTCCTCCAGGCTGAAGGGCTTGGTGACGTAGTCGTCGCCGCCCGCCGTGATGCCGGCGATGCGGTCCTCGACCGCGTCCCGGGCGGTGAGAAAGAGCACACAGACGTCCGGTTTCACCTCGTGCAGGCGGCGCAGCACCGCGAAGCCGTCGGTGTCCGGGAGCATCACGTCCAGGACGACGGCGTCGGGCAGCAGCTCGCGCGCGGCGGTGACCGCGGAGGCGCCGTCACCGGCCGCGCGCACCTCCCAGCCCTCGTAGCGCAGGGCGCCGGTGAGCACCTCCGCGAGGTCGGGGTCGTCGTCGACGACGAGGACGCGCAGCGGGGTGCCGTCGGGTCGGGTGAGGGCCGGGCGGCCGGACCGGGTGGTGTTCATCGCGTTTACCAGCATCGCTCGTGCGCGGGGAACCCGTCTGCCCGGGCGGCTCTGAGTTTCCTCTGAGTCAGTGGGGTGCGGCGCCCGCTCAGAGGTCCCTCAGAGCTTCGGACCGCACAGTGGCCTGGCAGGACGGACGAAGGGACGACGTATTCATGACCACCGTGGATGCGGGGCGGGCGGCCCCGCCCCGGCCCCTGACCGCACGGCGCTCCCCCGCGGGGCCCGTGCTGGCCGTGCTGTGGGCGGGAGCGGCAGCCGTGGTCGCGCTCTGGTGGGCGGACACGGGCGCCGTGGTCGGTGCGGCGGGTTGGCTGACCGGGGCAGGGCGGATCGCCGGACTTCTGTGCGGGTACGCCTGCGCGGTGCTGGTCGGCCTGATGGCGCGGGTGCCGCTGCTGGAGGTGCGGATCGGCTCCGACCGGGTGGCCCGCTGGCACGCGATGGCCGGCCGGTACACCGTCTGTCTGCTCGTCGCGCACGTCGTGCTGATCCTGGCCGGGTACGCCGCCCAGGACCGGGCCTCCCTGTGGCACGAGGCGGTCACCGTGGTACTGGACTACCCGGAGATGCTCAAGGCCACCGCCGGCACGGTGATCCTCTTCGCGGTCGGCGTCACCTCGGCGCGCGCCGTGCGCCGCCGCACCAGCTACGAATTCTGGTACTACGTCCACCTCCTCACCTACGCGGCCGTCTTCCTCTCCTTCGGGCACCAGCTGGCGCTGGGCGAGGAATTCAACGGCAAGCCGGTGGCCACCGCCTTCTGGTACGCGCTGTACCTCGGGGTGGCGGCCCTGGTGCTGTGGTTCCGCGTCCTCGCCCCGGTCCGCCTCAACCGGCGGCACCAGCTGCGTGTGGAGGCAGTGCACAAGGAGGCGCCGGGCGTGTACTCGGTGATCGTACGCGGGCGGCACCTGGACGAGCTGGGCGCGCGGCCGGGGCAGTTCTTCCGCTGGCGGTTCCTCGGCGAGGGCATGGGCTGGACGTCGACGCCGTACTCCCTGTCGGCGCCGCCGCGCCCGGACCAGTTGCGGATCACGGTCAAGGCGCTCGGCGACCACAGCGCGGCCGTCCCGCTGCTGCGGCCGGGCACCCGGGTGTGGGCGGAGGGCCCGTACGGCTCCCTGACCGCCGACCGCGCCACCCGGCAGCGGTCCCTGCTGATCGCGGCCGGTGTCGGCATCACCCCGCTGCGGGCGCTGTTCGAGACGCTGCCCGGCGAGGTCACCCTGCTCTACCGGGCGCGCGGCGCCGAGGACCTGGCGCTCCGCAGCGAGCTGGAGGCGATCGCCCGCTGGCGGGGCGCGCAGGTGCTGTACGCGCTCAACGGGCCGCGCGGGGAGCGGCCGAACATCACGGCTCAGTCGCTGCGCGCGGCCTTCCCCGGGCTGGCGGGCCACGACGTGTACATCTGCGGCCCGCACGGCTTCGCCCAGGACGTGTACGGCGCCCTGCGGACGGCCGGGGTCCCGGACCGTCGTATCCACCACGAGTCCTTCGAACTGTGAGAGCTGTGAGGCCCGCGTGCACGCGTTGAACAAGAACCGCCCGCTCCGCCGCATCGTGCTGGCGAGTGCCGCCACTGTCTCCGGGATGGTGCTGCTGCTCTCGATGAAGCCGCACACGAGCCCCACGCTGGCGACGGCGAGCACCAAGTCACCCACGACGTCGAGCAGTTCGAGCCAGAGGTCCGGTTCCACCTCGGGGAAGAAGACGGTCACCGGCGACACCGTCCAGACCCGGTGGGGCCCGGTCCGGGTGCGGGTGACGATCAAGAGTGGCAAGCTCACGAACGTGACGGCCGTCAGCTACCCGAAGGACAACCCGCGCGACCAGGAGATCAACGGCTACGCCCTGCCGCAGCTGCGGCGCGAGGCGCTGGCCGCCCAGAGCGCGCAGATCGACACGGTCTCGGGAGCCACGTACACCAGCGAGGGTTACCGCCAGTCACTCCAGTCCGCCCTCGACTCCGCGGGCCTCTGAACACTCAGCGCATGCGACACGTATCTGTGGGCCAAGGGTCAAGTCCCCACGGAGGAACCGTGACCACCACGCTCGCAGGCGGACGTGCCGCCCGCCGCCAGACGATGCGCCGCATCCGCCCGCGCCGCTCACCGGCCGTACCGCTGCTGCTCGCGGTCTGGGCCGGTGCGGCGGCCGTGCTGTGGCTCTGGTGGCACAACACACCGTCCATCGCCGACGACAACAGCAGGATCCTGAACGCGGGCCGCATCACCGGCCTGCTGGCCGGCTACCTGATGGCGCTGGTCGTGCTGCAGATGGCGCGCGTACCGGCGCTCGAACGGCGCGTCGGCTCCGACCGGGTGGCCCGCTGGCACGCGATGAGCGGCCGCTACACGCTCTGCCTGATCGTCGCGCACGTCTTCCTCACCATGTGGGGGTACGCGCTCCAGGCCGGCAAGTCGCTCGGCGACATCGTCCAGCAGACCATCGACTCCATCAACCAGCTGCCGGACATGGGCAAGGCCGGCATCGGCACGGGCCTGTTCGTGGTCATCGGCCTGACGTCGGTCGGCCCGATCCGGCGCCGGCTGCCGTACGACGCCTGGTACCACGTCCACCTGCTGACGTACGCGGCCGTGTTCCTGACGTTCTGGCACCAGATCACCACCGGCAACGACTTCGCGGTCGAGCCGTCCGCCAAGACCTTCTGGTACGGGCTCTACGGCACCGTCACCGCGCTGGTGATCTGGTACCGGATCCTCACCCCGATCCGGCTGAACCTCCGTCACCGCATGCGGGTGGAAGCGGTGATCGAGGAGACGCCGGGCATCGTGTCCGTGCTGATCGGCGGCCGGAAGCTGCACCGGATGGGCGCGGAGGCGGGCCAGTTCTTCCGCTGGCGGTTCCTCGCGCCCGGGATGCGGTTCAGCTCGCACCCGTATTCGCTGTCGGCGGCGCCCCGCCCCGACATGCTGCGGATCACGGTGAAGGCGATCGGTGACCACAGCGCCCGGCTGCGCGAACTCACGCCCGGCACCCCGGTGTGGGCGGAGGGCCCGTACGGCGCGCTCACCGCCCAGCGGCGCAGCAAGGGCAAGGTGCTGCTGGTCGCGGGCGGGGTCGGCATCACGCCGATGCGGGCGCTGTTCGAGACGCTGCCCGGCGCGGCCGGTGACATCACCCTGCTCTACCGGGCCAACACCACCCAGGACCTGGCCCTGTGGGACGAGCTGGCCGCGATCGCCGACGAGCGCGGCGCCCGGCTGATGTACGCGGTCAACAGCCCCGAGGGCGAGCGGCCGGACATCTCGGCGGAGAACCTCCAGCGGAAGATCCCGGACATCGATCACCACGATGTCTTCATGTGCGGCCCGCCCGGGTTCGCGCAGTCGGTGTACGAGGCACTGCGCGGCGCGGGAGTCCCCGCGCGCCGTATCCACCACGAGTCGTTCGAGATGTGAGCGGGAGCTGCGAAGCGATGAGGAAGAGCCACCCCATTCGGCGGGTCGTGCTGGCCACGGCCGCCACCGTGTCCGGTGTCGTGCTGCTGCTGTCGCTGAAGCCCGCCTCGGATCCGGCGGCCGCTTCGGCGGCGGGCGCGGCACCGCAGCAGACGGCGGCGGCGCAGGAGTCACCGCAGGGCGGGGCGCAGGCCGCCGGGACCGGCACGGTGACCGGAGACGCGGCGCAGACCCAGTACGGAGCCGTACAGGTACGGCTGACCGTCGCGGGCGGCAAGATCACGAAGGCGGAGGCGGTCCAGGCGCCCAAGGGCGGGCTCAGCGACCAGAAGACCCAGCTCGCCGTGCCCAAGCTCAACCAGGAGGCCGTGGCGGCGCAGAGTGCGCAGATCGACGCGGTGTCCGGGGCGACGTACACGAGCACGGGGTACAAGAAGTCGCTGCAGTCGGCGCTGGACAAGATGAAGACGTCCTCGGGGTCGTCGTCCGGCTCGTCGTCCGGCTCGTCGTCCGGCTCGTCGTCCGGCTCGTCGTCCGGCTCGTCGTCCGGCTCGTCGTCCGGGTCGGGCGCGGCGCAGGCCCGTACCGTCACGGGCAAGGCCGTCCAGACCCCGTACGGCACGGTCCAGGTCCGGATCACGGTCAGCGACAGGAAGATCACCAAGGCGGACGCGGTCCAGGCGCCCAAGGGCGGACTCAGCGACCAGAAGACCCAGCTCGCCGTGCCCAAGCTCAACCAGGAGGCCGTGGCGGCCGGGACCGCGAACATCGACGCCGTCTCCGGGGCCACCTACACCAGCACCGGCTACAAGCAGTCGCTGCAGTCGGCGCTGGACCAGGCCGGTGGCTGACACGGTGACCGAGCCGGCTGAAGCTCCCGCCGCGGTGCGTCATGCGGAGGAGGTCATGGGGACCGTCTTCTCCTTCGACGTCCGCGGCGGGGAACCCCGTGCGGTACGGCAGGCCCTGGACGAGGCGGTCGCGGGCCTGCACCGGGTCGACGAGCTCTTCTCCACCTACCGCGAGGACAGCGAGGTGTCGCGGCTGGCCCGGGGTGAGCTGACCGTGGCGCAGTGCGCTCCCGAGGTGGCCGAGGTGCTGGAGCTGGCGGCCGAGGCGGAGCGGGTGAGCGAGGGCTGGTTCAGCACCCGGTACCGCGGGTCGCTGGATCCGACCGGGATCGTGAAGGGCTGGTCGGCGGAGCGGGCGGCGCGGCTGCTGGCGGCGGTGGACGGGGTGTGCGGCGTCAGCGTGAACGGGGGCGGTGACGTCCAGATGCTGGGCGCGCCGGAGCCGCAGCGGCCGTGGCGGGTCGGGGTGTCGGATCCGCTCCGCCCCGGCGGGCTGGCGGCGGTGATCTCGGCGGCCGGAGTGGACGAGCTGTCGGTGGCGACGTCCGGCACGGCGGAGCGCGGGGACCACATCGTGGATCCGCGTACCGGCAGGTCCGCGGTGACGGACCTGGTGGCGGTGACCGTGGTGGGGCCCCGGCTGACATGGGTGGACTGCTGGGCCACGGCGGCGTTCGCCATGGGGTCGCGGGCGGGGCTGGCGTGGCTGGAGTCGCTGCCGGACGTGGAGGCGCTGCTCATCACAGCGGGTGACGAGGTGCGATGCACCGGCGGCCTGGCGGCGCGGCTCGGCTGAACTCGGGCCCGGGAACGGGGAATTTTTGACGTTTCTACCAAGTTGCCCCTATTACGCCATCCAACTTCCGCGTTGGGACGTATCCCCTGTGGGGCAAGTTTCAGGAGGAACACATATGGCCATCTTCAGCAGTCTGATGCCGGCGAAGCGCCGCGACCACGGCAATGACTCGTCGGGCCACGACTCTTCGCGGCACGGCAACCGCCACGACCACGGCAGTGGCCACGGCGACCGTCACGGCCACGGCGACCGTAACGGCCACGGCCACGGCCACAACGGCCACTGATCGCACACGGAGGCTGAGCGGACCGGATTCGAGAGGACCCGGTCCGTTTCGCCGATCCCCGAGGAACGCATGCCATGGCGCATGTCCTTCGGCGGCTGCTGTCGGTGGGCGAGACGTCCGACGCCGTGGTGGCGGCCGCGCCCCCGGTGCCCCCGCGCGAGGTGTTCCGGCGGTTCTGGCCGTACACCCGCGGTGGCCGGCGCTGGCTCGTGCCCATCGTGCTCTTCAGCCTGGTCGGCCCCGTCGTCGACGCCGGGGAGATCTGGCTCTTCAAGATCGTCGTGGACGATGTCCTCGTCCCCCGTGATCTGCGGCCGCTCCTGTGGATCGCACCCACCTATCTGGGACTCATCGTCGGTTCCGGCGTGCTGGCCTACGCCGACGACGTGACGTCCACCTGGGTCAGCGAACGCTTCCTGCTCACTCTTCGCTCCGATGTGTTCCGGCACGTCCAAGGGCTGTCGCTCGGATTCTTCGAGCGACGGCGGCTCGGGGACGTGCTCTCGCGTGTCACGGGCGACGTCGACGCGGTCGAGACGTTCCTGCTCTCCGGGGTCGCGGACGGCCTCTACTACGTGATCAGCCTGGGCGTCTTCCTCGGCCTGCTGTTCTACCTGCAGTGGGATCTCACCCTCCTCGCCCTCGTCATCGTGCCGCTGTTCTGGGGCACGGCCCGGCACTTCTCCAAGCTGATCAAGGCGGCCTCCCGGGAGCGCAGGCGCCGTAGCGGCTCGATCAGCGCGATCGCCGAGGAGTCGCTGGGCAACGTCGCGCTGGTGCAGGCGTACAACCGGCAGGGCTGGGAGGAGCAGCGGTTCGAGCGCGAGAACATCGGCAGGTTCCGGGCGGCGATGGCCTCGGCGCGGATCCGTGGCGTCTACGGACCCATCGTCGACGTCATCGAGGTCGCCGGCGGGCTCGCGGTCATGGGTCTGGGCACCTGGAAGCTGGCCCAGGGCCAGCTCACGCTGGGCGGGCTGCTGGTCTTCCTGGCGCTGATCAGCAAGCTCTACAGCCCGGTCCGCAGCCTGTCCCGCCTCGGCACCACCTTCTACGCGGCGTCCGCCTCGGCGGAACGGATCATCGAGCTGCTGGACCAGCAGCCGCAGGTGACCGAGGCCGCGGGCGCCCGGCGGACCGGCCGGGCCCGCGGTGACGTGGAGTTCGACGGCGTCTGGTTCCGCTATCCGGGCATCCCGTCCTGGGCGCTGTCGGACGTGTCCTTCCACGTGGCACCCGGGGAGACGCTGGCACTGGTCGGGGCCAGCGGGGCCGGCAAGTCCACCGTCGCGAAACTGCAGTTGCGCTTCTACGACCCCGACCGGGGAGCGGTCCGCCTCGACGGGGCCGATCTGCGCACCCTGCGCCTGGCCGACGTACGGGAGAACGTCGCGGTGGTGCTGCAGGAGACGCTCGTCTTCCACGGCACCGTGCGGGAGAACATCGCGTACGGCCGGCCGGAGGCGACGGAGGCGGACATCCTGGCGGCGGCGCGCGCCGCTGACGCCCACGAGTTCGTCGAGGCGCTCCCGGACGGCTACGACACGCTGGTCGGCCAGCGCGGCCGGACGCTCTCCGGCGGACAGCGCCAGCGCCTGGCCATCGCCCGCGCGATGATCAGGGACGCGCCCGTGCTGCTGCTGGACGAGCCGACCACCGGACTCGACGTCCGGTCGGGCCGACGGATCATGGACCCGCTGCGCCGGCTCATGGCCGGGCGGACGACCGTCGTCATCTCCCACAACCTGCTGACCGTGCGCGACGCCACGCACATCGTGGTGCTGGACGGCGGCCGGGTGGTCGAGCACGGCACCCACGACGACCTGCTGCGGCGCGGCGGGACGTACGCCCGGCTCCACCGGCTGCACGCGCCGGAGGGGAGCGTCCTGTCGTGAGCGACCCCGCCCCGCCTCCCCTCGCACCGGGCGCGAGACCGGCCCCGGGCTACGAGGTCCTGGCGCATCTGACCCGCACCGGCTGGCTCGACGTCTACGACGCCTGGAGCGAGGAGCGGGCCTGCCGTTGCGTGATCAAGGCGGTGCGTCCCGACCGGCTGGGCGACGACCGGCTGCGCGCGCGGCTGCTGCGGGAAGGCCGGTGGCTGCGCGAGTTCACCCATCCCCACCTGGTGCGCGGCTACGAGATCTTCGAGTCGCCAGAGCCGCTCGTCGTCCTGGAGACGCTGACCGGTGAGACCCTGTCCCACCTGATCGGCCGGTTGCCGCGGCGGCCGGCCGCCGCCGACGTGGCAGTCCTCGGGGTGCAGCTGTGTTCCGCGGTGCACTACCTGCACGGGCAGGGCCTGCTGCACCTGGACCTCAAGCCGTCGAACGTGGTGGTGGACTGCGGCCATGCGAAGGTGCTGGACCTGAGCCTCGCGCGGCCGCCCGGCAACGCGCCGGCGGGCCTGGGCACGCTCTGCTACCTCGCTCCGGAACAGGCCCGCGGCGGGCTGCTCACGGCCGCGGCCGACGTGTGGGGCATCGGCATCACGCTGTACGAGGTCGCCTGCGGTGACGTGCCGTTCGACTGCGGCGGGGCTGTGGACCAGTCCTGCGAGGGACAGCGGGCGGACCGCTGTCCACAGCTGGAGCGGAGCGCGCCGGCCGTCACGGCCCGGCGGCGTCTGCCGGCCGCTCTCGCCGCCGCCGTCGACGGCTGTCTGCGGCCAGACCCGACGTCCCGGCCCACCGTCGCCGAACTGGCCGCCGTCCTCGACGCGACGGCGCCCGGTCCCCGGCGCCACACCACGCGCGCCTGAGGCCGTCCGGGGTGGGCCGGGTTCACGCCTCCTGGGGGGTCTGGACCTGGCCGACTTGCAGGTCGGCCGTGGCGAGGACGGTGCCGTCGGAGGAGGTCAGGCGGGCGCCCGTGACCGCCGCGGGGTCGACCCGGGTCGCCGCGCCCCAGTGGCCCTCGCCGTCACGCAGGGCGAAGTCACCGACATGGGTGGTGGTGCCGTCCGGATGCTCCAGGAGACAGGTGACCTTGCCGGTGTACGAGGCGTGGGTGCCGGTGAGATCGACGGACATGAAGACCCAGCCGGGGGGCCCGGGGTGGGCGTAGACCTCACCGGCCGACCCGTCGACCCCGTGGGACGAGGTCAGGTCCCCGATCAGGACGGGCTCGGTCTCGACGGCGGGGGCCGGCGAGGCCGTGATCGCCTCGACGGCGGTGCCGATCCCCCAACCCGCGAATCCGCAGGCGATGGCGAGCGCGGCCACGGCGGAGGCCAGCCGCAGCCGGGCCCGGCGGGCGCGGCCGCGGAAACCCTTGCGCTCGCCTGCCGACACGTGCGCGTGCGCGCGACCCTCGGGCGCGGAAGCGGCGCGGGTCAGTCCGCGCGCCATCCGGGTCTCGAACCCGTTCGGCGGCTCGGCCGGCGGCAGCAGGCCGAGCAGCCTGTCGCCGACGAGCGTCATGTGCTCGACGTACTCCCGGCAGGCCGCGCACCGCTCCAGGTGCTCGACCGCTTCGGCCCGCTGACGCCCGGGCAGCACGCCGAGTGCCAGCTCGGCGCCGCTCTCCCGGAGCTTCTCGCAGGTCACGTCACTGGCCATGGTCGCCTCGCTTCGGAGACGTGAGCGTGTTCCGCAGCTTTGCCATCGCGGTTCTGATCCGCGTCTTGGCGGTCCCCAGCGGGATCTTCTCCCAGTCGGCGATCTGCTGGGCCGTCATTCCGTAGATGCCCGCCATCACCAGGGCACGACCCTGTTCCCGCGGCAGTTCCGCCACGGCGGCCCGCAGCCGGGCCGAGGCCTCGTCGGCCAGCGCCCACTGCTCGGGCGTCTCGCTGACGACGTCGAGGAGCACGTCGAGGTCCTCCGGCGCCATCGGCTCGCTCCGCCGGGACCGGAGTGCGTCCACGGCGAGGTTGTGCGCGATGGTCGTCAGCCAGGTCGCCACCGAGCCACGGCGCGGGTCGTAGATCTGGGCATGACGCCACGCGCGCTCGAACGTCTGCTGGGCGATGTCCTCGGCGAGCTGCGGGTCCCCGGTGACGGCGATGGCGACACCGAAGACCGTGTGCTGGAACCTCCGTACAAAGGTGGCGGCGAGTTCCGGATCACCGGTGGCCAGCCCGGACAGCAGAGCCTCGTCCGGGAGCCGGCCCACCGGGAACCGAATCCCTTGCATACCTCCATATACGGTCCGCCCCCGCCAGGAGATTGCCCGGCCTGCGCGACGGAAGATCACATTCCTATTCTCCGCCCGTAGCCCCGGCGGCGCCCGTCAGTGGCCGTTCTGGGCCAGCCGCAGGAGGTGGTCCGCCAGCGCCTGCCCGCCGCTGGGATCCCGGCTGATCAGGAGCAGCGTGTCGTCGCCCGCGATGGTGCCGAGGATGTCGTGCAGCTCGGCCTGGTCGATGGCGGAGGCGAGGAACTGGGCGGCCCCCGGAGGGGTCCGCAGGACCACGAGGTTGGCGGAGGCCTCGGCGGAGATCAGCAGCTCCTGGGACAGGCGCCGCATCCGCTCCTCCTTCGCCGACTCCCCGAGCGGCGCCCGGGGCGTGCGGAAGCCGCCCTCGCTCGGCACCGCGTAGATCAGGTCGCCGTCGTTGTTGCGGATCTTGACCGCGTTCAGCTCGTCGAGGTCCCGCGACAGCGTCGCCTGGGTCACGCTCAGCCCGTCGTCGGCGAGGAGCTTCGCCAGCTGGCTCTGCGACCGCACCGGCTGCCGGTTGAGGATGTCCACGATCCGGCGGTGCCGTGCGGTGCGGGTCTGCGGCACGGCGGGCCCGGCGCCCGCCGCGTGCTCGTGGTCCTGCGCCTGGCTCATCGTCGTCTCATTCTCCGGATCGTCCGTCCCCGTTCGCCGGGCTCGCTGCGTCGAGGATGCCGGGCAGCGCCCGGAGGAAGGCGCCTGTCTCGTCGTCGCTCAGGTTCAGCGGCGGCATGAGCCGCACGACGTCGGGAGCGGGCGCGTTCACCAGGAACCCGGCCTCCTGGGCCGCCTGCTGCACCTGCGGTGCGAGCGGCCCGGTGAGCACGATACCCAGCAGGAGGCCCGCGCCCCGGACATAATCGATCAACGGGTGGCGTGACCCGTCGCAGGCACTCTCGATTCCCTCACGCAGCGCGCCGCTCTGCCGCTTCACGTTCTCCAGCAGCCCCTCGTCCGCGATGGCGTCGAGGACGGCGAGCCCCGCGGCACAGGCGACCGGGTTGCCGCCGAAGGTCGTACCGTGCTGGCCGGGCTGCAGCAGGTCGGCAGCGCGCCCGAAGGCCACGGTGGCGCCGAGCGGCAGCCCGCCGCCGAGCCCCTTGGCGAGCGTGACGACGTCGGGCAGGACGCCCTCGTGCGCCTGGTACTCGAACCAGTTGCCGGTACGGCCGATGCCGGTCTGCACCTCGTCCAGGACGAGCAGCGCCCCGGTGGCCGCGGTGATCGCCCGGGCCGCCTTCAGATACTCGGACGGAGGCACCACGACCCCGTTCTCGCCCTGGATCGGCTCGATGATGACGAGCGCCGTGTCCTCGGTGACCGCCGCGGCCAGCGCCTGGGCGTCGCCGTAGGGCACGTGGGTGACGTCGCCGGGGAGCGGCAGGAACGGCGCCTGCTTGCCGGGCTGGCCGGTGAGCGAGAGAGCGCCCATGGTGCGGCCGTGGAAGCCGCCGGTGGTCGCCACCATGTGGGTGCGCCCGGTCAGCCGGCCGATCTTGAAGGCGCCCTCGTTGGCCTCGGCGCCCGAGTTGCAGAAGAAGACCTTGCCGTCCCGGCCGAAGTGCTGGAGGAGGCGTTCGGCGAGGGCGACGGGCGGCTCGGCGATGAACAGGTTGGAGACGTGCCCGAGGGAGGCGATCTGGCGGCTGACCGCCTCCACGACGGCCGGGTGGGCGTGGCCGAGCGCGTTGACCGCGATACCGCCGACGAAGTCCAGGTACTGCTTGCCGTCGGCGTCCCACAGCCTGGTGCCCTCGCCGCGCACGAGGGGCAGTCGGGGGGTGCCGTAGTTGTTCATGAGCGCGCCCTGCCAGCGCGCGGTCAGTTCTGCGTTGGTCGCGGTACCCGTCACGACTGTTCCTCCTCGGCTTCGTCGGGCACGACCATCGTGCCGATGCCCTCGTCGGTGAAGATCTCCAGCAGGATCGAGTGCTGCACCCGGCCGTCGATGACGCGGGCGGTGGTGACGCCGTTGCGCACGGCGTGCAGGCAGCCCTCCATCTTCGGCACCATGCCCAAGGACAGCTCCGGCAGCAGTTTCTCCAGCTCGGACGCGGTGAGGCGGCTGATCACCTCGTCGGAGTTCGGCCAGTCCTCGTAGAGGCCCTCGACGTCGGTGAGGACCATGAGGGTCTCGGCCCCCAGTGCCGCAGCGAGTGCCGCAGCCGCCGTATCAGCATTGACGTTGTAGACATGTCCGTCGTCCTGGCTGCGAGCGATCGACGAGACGACCGGGATCCGGCCGTCGGCGAGCAGTGCCTCGATCGCGCCCGTGTCGGTCTCGGTGATCTCGCCCACCCGCCCGATGTCGACCAGTTCGCCGTCGATCTCGGGCTGGTGCTTGGTGGCGGTGATGGTGTGGGCGTCCTCGCCCGTCAGGCCCACGGCGAGCGGACCGTGCTGGTTGAGCAGCCCGACCAGCTCGCGCTGCACCTGCCCGGCCAGCACCATCCGTACGACGTCCATGGCGTCCTCGGTGGTGACCCTGAGGCCCGCCTTGAACTCGCTGACGATGCCGTGCCGGTCGAGGGCGGCGCTGATCTGGGGGCCGCCGCCGTGCACCACGACCGGCTTGAGGCCGGCGTGCCGCAGGAAGACGACGTCCTGGGCGAAGGCCGCCTTCAGTTCCTCGTTCACCATGGCGTTGCCGCCGAACTTGATGACGACGATCTTGCCGTGGTGCCGGGTCAGCCAGGGCAGCGCCTCGATGAGGGTCTGGGCCTTGGGCAGGGCGGTGTGCTTACGCGTCGTTCCGGTGCTCATGAGCTGTAGGCGCTGTTCTCGTGGACGTAGTCGGCGGTGAGGTCGTTGGTCCAGATGGTGGCGGTCTCGGAGCCTGCCGCGAGGTCCGCCACGATGTGGACCTCGCGGTAGCGCATGTCGACCAGCTCGCGGTCCTCGCCGACGCCGCCGTTCTTGCACACCCAGACGCCGTTGATGGCGACGTTCAGCTGGTCCGGCTCGAAGGCGGCCTTCGTCGTGCCGATCGCGGACAGGACGCGGCCCCAGTTGGGGTCCTCGCCGTGGATCGCGCACTTGAGGAGGTTGTTGCGCGCGATGGAGCGGCCCACCTCGACGGCGTCCTCCTCGGAAGCGGCGTTGATCACCTCGACCTTGATGTCCTTGCTGGCGCCCTCGGCGTCCCGGATCAACTGCTGGCCGAGGTCGTCGCAGACCTGGCGTACGGCTTCGGCGAACTCGTCGTAGTCCGGGCTGATGCCGGAGGAGCCGGAGGCGAGCAGCAGCACCGTGTCGTTGGTGGACATGCAGCCGTCGGAGTCGACGCGGTCGAAGGTGACCTTCGTGGCCGCGCGGAGCGCCCGGTCCAGCACCGCGTCGTCGAGGTCGGCGTCGGTGGTGAGGACGACCAGCATGGTGGCCAGGCCCGGCGCGAGCATGCCCGCGCCCTTGGCCATGCCGCCGACGGTCCAGCCGTCCCTGGTCGCCACGGAGGTCTTGTGGACGGTGTCGGTGGTCTTGATGGCGATGGCGGCCTTCTCGCCGCCGTGCTCGGAGAGCTGGGCCGCGGCCGTCTCGACGCCCGGGAGCAGCTTGTCCATGGGCAGCAGGACGCCGATGAGGCCGGTGGAACAGACGGCGACCTCGATGGCGCCCCGGCCGAGCACCTCGGCCGCCTTCTCGGCGGTGGCGTGCGTGTCCTGGAAGCCCTTGGGGCCCGTGCAGGCGTTGGCGCCGCCGGAGTTGAGGACCACGGCCGACACCTGGCCGCTCTTGAGGACCTGCTCGGACCAGAGCACCGGCGCGGCCTTCACACGGTTGGAGGTGAAGACGCCCGCGGCGGCACGGCGCGGCCCGTTGTTGACCACGAGGGCCAGGTCCGGGTTGCCGTTCTCCTTGATCCCGGCGGCGATGCCCGCCGCCTGGAATCCCTTGGCTGCCGTGACACTCACGGTGCGACTCCGATCGTGGAAAGCCCGGTGGTCTCGTCGAGACCCAGGGCGATGTTCATGCTCTGTACGGCACCGCCCGCGGTGCCCTTGGCCAGGTTGTCGATGGTGCTGATCGCGATGATGCGGCCCGCCGACTCGTCGTACGCGACCTGCACCTGAACGGCGTTGGAACCGTAGACGGACGCCGTGGCGGGCCACTGTCCCTCGGGGAGCAGGTGGACGAACGGCTCGTCGGCGTAGGCCTTCTCGTAGGCGGCGCGCACGGACTCGCCGGTGACCCCGTCCCGGGCGGACGCGCTGCACGTGGCGAGGATGCCGCGGGGCATCGGCGCGAGGGTCGGCGTGAAGGAGACGGAGATCCGCTCGCCGGCCACCCCGCTGAGGTTCTGGATCATCTCGGGGGTGTGCCGGTGGCCGCCGCCGACGCCGTACGGCGACATGGAGCCCATGACCTCGCTGCCGAGCAGGTGGGGCCTCGGCGCCTTGCCCGCGCCGGAGGTGCCGGACGCGGCGACGATCACCGCCTCGGGCTCGGCGAGTCCGGCGGCGTAGCACGGGAACAGGGCGAGCGTGACGGCGGTCGGGTAGCAACCGGGCACCGCGATGCGCTTGGACCCCTCCAGCGCGGCGCGGGCACCCGGAAGTTCGGGAAGGCCGTAGGGCCAGGTACCGGCGTGCGGGGAGCCGTAGAACTTCTCCCAGTCGGCCGGGTCCGCGAGTCGGAAGTCTGCGCCCATGTCGACGACGAGCACGTCCGGGCCGAGCTGCTCGGCGACGGCGGCGGACTGCCCGTGCGGCAGCGCCAGGAAGACGACATCGTGCCCGGCGAGTGCCTCGGCCGTGGTCTCGGTCAGCACACGGTCGGCCAGCGGCAGCAGATGCGGCTGGAGCGCGCCGAGCCGCTGGCCGGCGTTGGAGTTGCCGGTCAGGGCACCGATCTCGACCTCGGGGTGCGCGAGGAGCAGGCGCAGGACCTCTCCGCCCGCGTATCCGCTCGCTCCGGCCACCGCCGCACGTACCGCCATGTCCACCCTCCTCTGGATGGCATGACTATACGTTTCGATGCACGTTTATGCAATCGACCTGGGCAGCATGACCCAGCGGGACACGACGAACGTGACCGGGATGGCGGCAGCCGAGGCGAGCAGCGGGGCGAAGCGGCTGCCGGCGTGCAGGACGTCGACGATCACGTACACCCCGGCCGTCGTGATCAGGAAATTGGTGGCGTTGGTCAGCGGGAACAGCAGGAATTTCCGCCAGGTGGGCCGCGTCCGGTAGGTGAAGCGCGCGTTGAGGAAAAAGGATCCGATCATGCTGAGCAGAAAGGCCAGAATATGCGCGGCCAGATAGGGGAGCCGCATGAGGAACAACAGGTAGAGACAGTAATAGGCAGCGGTGTTGATCACGCCGACCACCGCAAAGGTGACGATCTGTCGCTTCAAGGAATGAGGTCTTTCGTCCGTTCCACGTTGGTCGCCTTCACCAGGAAGTGCGGGCGCCCCTTCACCTCGTAGTAGATGCGGCCGGTGTACTCCCCGATGACTCCCAGCATGACCATCTGTACGCCGGCGAGGGCGGTGACGGCGGTGATGATGGTCACATAGCCGGGCGTCTGGACCCCGTTGACGAGCGCGGCGCCCACGATCCAGGCGGTGTACAGCCCGGCGCACAGCAGCAGGCCCATGCCGAGCCAGAGGGCGGCGCGCAGCGGCCGGTTGTTGAAGGAGAGCAGGCCGTCGAGGCCGTAGTTGAGCAGGCTGCGGAAGGACCAGGAGCTGCTGCCGGCCTCGCGTGTGGCGTTCTCGTACTCGAAGGTGGTACCCGGGAAGCCGACCCAGGCGAACAGGCCCTTGGAGAAGCGGTTGTACTCGGTGAGGTTCAGGACCGCGTCCACCACGCGGCGCGACAGCAGGCGGAAGTCGCCCACGCCGTCGACGAGTTCGACGTCGACCAGGCGGTTGATGAGCCGGTAGTACAGGCGGGCGGTGACGGTGCGGCTGAGGCGGTCGCCGGTGCGGCTGCGCCTGGCGATGACCTGGTCGTAGCCCTGGCCGCGCAGCTGAACCATCCGCTTGATCAGCTCGGGCGGGTGCTGGAGATCGGCGTCCATGACGACGACCGAGTCACCCGAGGCGTGCCTGAGGCCCGCGAGCAGGGCCGCCTCCTTGCCGAAGTTGCGGCTGAAGGAGACGTACCGCACCCGCGAGTCGCAGTCGGCGAGGTGCCCCAGCACGGCGAGCGTGCGGTCGCGGCTGCCGTCGTCGACGTACACGAACTCCATGTCGTGGCCGAGCGGCAGCAGCTCGTCCGCGACCTTCTGGACCTCCTCGTGGAAGCGTCCGAGGACGTCTTCCTCGTTGTAGCAGGGCGCGACGATCGATATCAGCATGGCGGTCCCCCAGGGGCGCGGTCAGAGGGCGGTGGTCACGCGCTCGCGCGGTGGTGTGGTCGTGGACGGTGCCGGGGCGCGTCTGCGGCGCACGGCGGTGAGGGCGCCGAGCAGGGCGAGCGTGAGCAGCGAAGCGCCCCCGACGGCCGTGCCCAGTCGCAGGCCGGGCGGGTGGAAGGTGCAGGTCAGCGAGGTCGAGGTCCCGGCGGTGCCGTCCAGGGGTACGGCGATCAGCCCGTGGTACTCCCCCGCCGGCCGGGCCGGGCCGTCGCCGGTGGCGCACCGCCAGCCGGCGGTCCGGGGCGCGGCGACGACCGCGATCCCCTTGCTGCCCGCGGGCAGCCGGGCCCGGACGGTGCCGTCGGAGACGGTCACCTCGGTGGCGCCGGTGGCCTTCAGGCGGGCGGCCGCGGTGCGCAGGCGTGCGGTGTCCAGGCACCCGATCGCACCGCCCGGGATGCGGCCGGGCCGGTCCGGGGCCAGCTCGATGCGCAGCCGGCCGGACGCCGGGGCGGGGCCGAGCGGCTCCATGGCGGCGCGGCCCCGCGGGAATTCGAAGCGGAAGCGGGCGTCGGTGCCGGCGCCGTACTGCCGTGCCGTGCCCGAGTAGTGCGGGGCCCACAGGTAGACCTGGGTCCCGGCCGGGCAGTGGGCCGTGACCGTCGGGCTCGTCACGGCGTTCCCGGAGCCGACCCGGCCTCCCCGGGCCGGCCTTCCGGTGTCGCCGTGCACGGCGAGGCGGGGCACGGTGTAGACGCGGCTGCCGAGCAGCAGCTCCTGGTTGCGGTACGGCGACGGCCCGAAGGCGGCCCGGTCGGGGGCGGTCCGTACGGTCACCAGCGGCGGCACGTCCCGCCGGGTCACGGTCACCCGGTCGCCGTCCCGCGGCAGGTGCTTCTGGTGCGGGTCCGGCGGCGAGTGGACCCGGGCGCCGACCGAGAAGATCACGTCGGTGACGGCGTTGTCCAGGCTCTGCACGCTGCGGCCGCGCGAGGTCCAGCCGTCGCCGAGCGCGGTGAGCGTACGGCTGAGGACGTCGGAGGTCAGGCTGCTGTAGTACTGGGCGCCCTGGCCGCCCACCAGCATCGGGTCGTTGCCGACGGTCTGCTCGCGTCCGGGGTCGGTCCGGTACCGGGGCCAGCCGTCGGCCTCCGCGAGCGCGTCCGCCTGCCGCTGCTGCCGCTGCCCCCAGGGCGCGTAGTCGTCCAGGTGCGCGAGGCGCAGCCGGGTGGCGACGGCGGCGGTGGCGGCCGTCTCGCCGAGCTGCGCACCGAGCAGGAGGACGACGGCCAGGCCGGCCAGCCGGGTGCGCTGCCCGGCGTCGGCGCGGCCGAGCAGGGTCAGTCCACCGAGGGCGCCGGCGGTGGCCAGGAGCAGCACCGGCCAGGCGAAGGGCCGTACCAGGTCGCTGCGGCTCGCCACGAGGGTGATCAGGGCGAGGAGCCCGGCCGCCGCCGTGAGCGCGCGCCGGTCGGGCGGGCCGTACGACAGCGCGTGCCAGGCGGCGATCACCAGCAGCCCGCACAGCACGAAGGCCTGGCGGTAGGGGCTGCCCTGCGGGGTGGCGAAGGCGTGCCAGACCAGATGGGTCGGCGCCCACTGCAGCGACAGGGTCACCACGAGGACGAGGAGCGTCCAGCCCGTGCGCACCCGGACGGGGACCGCGCGGTGGAACGGCAGGGCGAGGGCGAGCAGCAGGGCCGTGACGCCCACGTAGACGGCCGGGGAGCCGAAGCCGTACGTCGCCGGCAGCAGCCGGGCCAGCAGGTGCTCGCTCGCCACCGGGGCGAACTGGCGGACACGGCCCGGGTAGGCGTGCTTGGTGCCGAAGTAGATGACCGTCACCAGCGGGGCGGCGAGGCCCACGCCGAGGACGACGGTGAGCGCGCCGCGGCCGGCCGCGGCGAGGGCCCGCCGGCGGGGCAGGTCCGCCAGCAGCAGCCGGAGCAGCAGGACCAGGGCGGCGCCGAGGGTGGCCATGTAGGCGGTGTAGAAGTTGGCGGTCCAGGCGAGGGCGACGACGAGGACGCCGAGGTGCCGGCGGCGCCCGGCGAGGGCCCACTCGCCGACCAGGCAGAGCAGCGGCAGGGCGATGAGGCCGTCCAGCCACATCGGGTTGTAGGAGGCGTCGGCGACGCTCCAGCCGCACAGGGCGTAGGAGGCGCCGAGCAGGCCGGCCGCCCACCAGCGGCCAGGGGGTCGCAGGGTGAGCAGCAGGCAGGCCATGACGGCCGCGGCGGCCGCGGTCTTCAGCCCGGTGACGACATACACCGCGAGGTCGATCTCGTCCCGCGGGAAGAGGGCCACGAGCGGCGCGAACGGGCTGCCGAGGTAGGTGCCGAGGTCGGGCAGGAAGCTGGAGCCGTAGCCGGACTGCCAGTTGACGAGGAGGCCGCCGTCGGCCCTGCCGTGCAGCAGGTCCCACAGGTGGGCGTGGAAGGGCACGTACTGGTTGCCCAGGTCGTTGACGCTGCGGGTGCGGGGGCCGAACGGGTAGCTGCGGGCCAGGGCGTCGGCGGCGCAGAACGCCGTGATCGTGACGGCCGCGGCGAGCAGGGCGGCGGCCCGCCTCGGTCGGGACATCTCTTTCACACCCTGTTCCTGTCCGGGTGCCGCCGCGCGCTGCCATGCAATTTCGGCGCTCCTCCCACGGAATGTATGCCTCGTCGATTCGCCGTCTTAGACGGGACACGTTTCCTGTTGGTTGTGCGCTCACCGAAAAGTGAGGTCACTTCTTCCGAATACGGGAAACACCGTGTGAATTTCATGACGGCCAGGAAAACAAATGCTTTCCGGCCGGTGTTTTCAGGGTGAACCGGGCAACGCTTGACCTGGAGCGCACTCCAGGTTCTACGGTTGTGGTCATGACCAGCGGACAGCCTCTCCCGCACGAGCGGGAGCCCTCGTTGACCATCGCCCAGGTGGTCGAACGCACCGGCCTCTCGCACGACACGCTGCGCTATTACGAGAAGGCCGGCCTGATCGAGCGGGTCGGCCGTACCACCGGCAACCAGCGGCGCTATCAGGCGGCCGACCTGGCCTGGCTGGAGTTCCTGCTGCGGCTGCGCGAGACCGGCATGTCGATCGCCGACATGCAGCGCTTCGCCCGGCTGCGGGCACAGGGGGACGCGACGGTCGCGGACCGGCTGGAGATGCTCCGCGAGCACCGCGCCGAGCTGGCCGACCGCATCCGGGCGCTCAGGCGCAACGCGGTCACGCTGGACGACAAGATCGATCACTACCAACGGCTGCTGCACGAGCGGAAGCCGGGAACGGACGGCCTCACATGAGCGAGAGCACCACCCGTGACGAGCGTTTCGCGCACGGCCTGGAGGTTCTGAAGAAGGTCGACGGCGAGGCCGGGCAGCGGGTCGTCGACTCGCTCGCCGACATCAGCCCGGAGCTGGGGCACCAGGTCGTCGCGTGGGCCTTCGGGGAGATCTACGACCGGCCCGGTCTCGCCCCGCGCGATCGTCAGCTGGTCACCCTGGGCATGCTCACCGCGCTCGGCGGCTGCGAGGCCCAGCTGGACGTGCATGTGAACGCGGCGCTCAACGTGGGCCTCACGCCCGAGCAGATCACGGAGGCGCTGCTGCACTCCGCCGTCTACTGCGGCATGCCGAAGGCGCTGAACGCCACCTTCGCCGCGAAGAAGGTCTTCGCCGAGCGCGGGCTGCTGCCCCTCGGACAGCAGCCCGCGGACGACACCGTGGCTACCTCTGCCTGATCCGCAGGAAGGTGACGGAGTTCGCCGGGAAGGTGTACGTGAACTTCGCCGCCGCTCCGGTGAACGTGGAGGTCTCGGGGGCGACCGCCGTGGACGTCTCGGTGTTCACCGCGTCGGGGGCGGCGGCGAGCGTGGTGACGACGGCCCTGGAGGCGACCTTCGCGCCGCCCAGGTCGATCTCCGTACGGGCCGCGGAGGCCTGGGCGTTGACGACCTTGACGATCAGGTCGCCGGTCCGCGCGTCCCGGGTGACGACCTGGCGGAACGGCTCGGCCGGCCTGTCGTCGGTGAAGCTGCCCCACTGCTGCCCGTCGAGGTACAGCGCGACCTGACGGCCGCGCACCTTGATGTCGATGTCGTAGGCCCGGCCGGTCTCGACCGAGCCCGCCTTGGAGATCAGCGTGGACTTGCCGCCGTCCACGGCCTGCTCGACCGCGCTCTGGGTGTTGTTCCAGCCGCCCAGGTTCCACCAGTAGTAGCTGATGGTGTCCTTGACGCCGAAGGCGACGAGGAAGCCCTCCTTGCCGGACTTCTTGGTGGCCTTCACATGCAGGTCGTAGTCGTGCCAGGACGGGTCGCCCGCCTGGACCATGGTGTTCTCGGCCGAGTCGTTCGTCTGGACGTAGGCGCCGTCCTGGACGCTCCAGCTGCCGGTGCCGGTGTGGGTCCACTTCGAGGCGTCACCGGAGAAGTCGTCGCCGAGCAGGGTGCTCCCGTCGGCGGCGGTGACCGACACGTCGTCGTAGGCGGCGCTGGTGTTCCAGGTGGACAGGCCGACGGCGCCGGTGATGGGGCCGCTGACGGCCGGGGTGGTGGTGGCGGTGGACGGCACCACCCGGCTGCCCACGTTGTTCATGAACAGCTTCTGGACCTCGTAGTTGGCCGAGCCCCAGGAGGCGTGGTTGTTGAACCACACCAGGTCCGGCCGCCACTGGACGTAGTCCTCGCCTGCGAACAGCGGGGCGTAGGAGGCGAGCTTGACGACGTCCGCGTTGCGCTCCAGGCCGGTCATGTAGGCCGCCTCGGCGAGGCCGTTCTTGAAGGCGTTGCCCTGGGACGCGTACTCGCCGAGGAAGACCTTCGGGCCGCCGCGGTCGTAGGAGTCGTAGCGGTCGTTGTTCTGCAGGAACCACTGCGGGCTGTTGTAGTAGTGCTCGTCGACCATGTCGACCTGGGCGTCCCGGTTGAGCTTCCAGGCCGTGTCGAAGGTCGCACCGGAGTCGTCGGGGCCCGCGTTGGAGATCACCTGCATGTACGGGTACTCGGCCTCGATGGCCGCGCGGAACTGCTGGAAGCGGGCGAAGAACTCGTTCGGCAGGTTCTCCTCGTTGCCGACCTCGATGCGGGTGAGGTGGAAGGGCTTCGGGTGGCCCATGCCGGCGCGCACCTTGCCCCACTTCGAGGTCGCCGGGCCGTTGGCGAACTCGATGAGGTCGAGGGTGTCCTGGATGTGCCGCTTGAGCAGCGCGTCGTCGTCGACGGCCTCGTTCTGGCCGCAGCCGGTCACCAGTGCCGGGACGACGGGCAGGGGCATCGCGCCGATGTCCTCGGCGAAGCGGAAGTACTCGTAGTAGCCGAGGCCGTACGACTGGTTGTAGCCCCAGAAGTTGGCGTTGGTCGCCCGCTGCTCGACCGGGCCGACGGTGTCCTTCCACTGGTAGGAGCGCTTGCGCTGCCAGCCGGAGGCCTCGCTGTAGTCCTGCATGGAGCCGGTGTTGACCAGGCAGCCGCCGGGGAAGCGGACGAAGCCCGGGTGCAGGGCGGCGACCTTCTCGGCGAGGTCCTTGCGCAGACCGTTCGGCTCGTGTCTGTAGGTGTCGCGCGGGAAGAGGGAGACCATGTCCAGCGCGGCGGCGGCCGAGGAGGCGACGGTCAGGCGGCCGGTGCTGCTGGTGCGGGTCGCGGTGAAGGTGGCCCGGTACCGGGCCCAGCCGCTCTTGCGGACGGCGATCTGCCGCGCGGTCGCGAGGGCGCCGCCCGCGTCCTGCAGGGTCACGGTCAGTGTGCTGCCGGCCTTCGCGCGGGCCCACACCGAGAAGTCGTACTTCTTGCCGTCCTCCAGCGCGACGCCGGTGTTGTAGCCGGCGTTGGTGACCGACGAAGCGGCGCCCAGGGACAGGTAGTCGCGGTTGCGGTCGTTGAGGCGGCCGGCGTCGTTCACGACCTGCGCGGTGCCGGAGACCGTCCAGGCGGTCAGGGGCGTGTACGACCTGTTGTCGTCGGTGGAGTACTCGAAGGACCGGTTCTGCACGAGTTCGGCGTACAGGCCGCCGTCGGCGGCGCGGTTGATGTCCTCGAAGAACACGCCGTACATCGTCCTGTCGATCTCGGCGCCCTGCGCGGCGGGGTCGACGGTGATCGAGTAGTCGGTGACGTCGGCGGCGCGGGCGGGGGCCGGGACGGCGGTGGCGGCCAGCAGGAAAGCGCTTGCCGTGAGGCCGAGTCTCAGCCTGGTGCGGATGGTGCGTGACATGGATACTCCGCGGCTCTTGATTCGTTCGAAATATCAGACAATGGTCAGCACTTCGAACGGCAAGATAGGGAAGGGGTATGAGCACGTCAATGGGGCGGACAGACAGGGGTGATGATGGGCGGGTTCTGGCCCGTGGCCGACGTCCTGGCCCACCTGGCCGGACGCTGGCGGGTGGAGCGGACCGTGCGCGATCTGGCGAGCGGGGACGAAGGGCGCTTCGAGGGAGTCACCGTCTTCAGCCCGCTCGACGGCGGCGGGCTGCTGCACGAGGAGTCGGGGACCTTCACCTGGCAGGGTGTGGCACGGCCCGCGACCCGCACCCTGCGCTTCCTGCCCGGGGCCTCGCCCGGCACGGCCGACGTCCGTTTCGCGGACGGCCGGCCCTTCCACGACCTGGACCTGACCTCGGGACGGTACGTCGCCGGCCACCCCTGTGCGGCCGACCTCTACCGGGGCGAGTTCACGGTCAGGGACGCCGACCACTGGCGCTCGGTGTGGCGGGTCGGCGGACCGGCGAAGGACCTGTTGCTGACCACCGACTACGTACGCGAGGGCTGAGTGGACCCGCCGTCCAGGCGGAGGTTCCAGCGGCCCGAGTGGCCCGTCACCGTGGACGTGGACAGCGGGCGCACGTCGATGTTCCAGTACGTCGCGGGCGGCGCCTTCAGGGCGTAGACCAGGGCGGCGCGGATGACCGAGGGCTCGGCGACGGCGACGATCCGGCCGCCGTCGCCCACCGGGCGCGTGTCGAGCCAGGCGGCGACCCGGGAGATGAAGGCCAGCAGCGACTCCCCGCCGTGCGGGGTGGAGCGCGGATCGGCGAGCCAGGCGTCCACGGCGTCCGGTTCACGGGCCATCGCCTCGCCCAGCGTCAGCCCGCGCCAGCGGCCCATGTCGCAGTCGCGCAGCGCGAGCTGGACCAGGGGGGCGTACCCCAGGGCGTCGCCGGTGGCACGGCTGCGCGGGGTCGGGGAGCAGTAGCGCAGGTCGGCGGCCGCCAGCGGCAGCAGGTCCCAGGCCATGCGCTGCACCTCGTCCCAGCCGGCCTGGTCCAGCGGCCGGTCGTCCTCGAAGCGCTCCGCGAGCAGCGGGGAACTGCGCGCGGCGGCGACAAACGTGACCCGAAGTGGCATGCGGTGATGGTGAGCCTCGGGTGTGCGCAGGTCAAGGGCCGTTACCTGTGAGTTACCCGGGGTGTGCGCGCGTTTACTCGAAGGGGTGGATCATCCACTGGCCGGGGCGGTCGAGCGGCCGGAAGCCCACCTTCTCGTACACCCCCTGGGCGTCCTCCGTGGCCAGCAGGATGCGCCGCAGGCCGAAGGGCCGCAGGTGGTCCCGGATCCGGCCGACGAACGCCGTGCCGACTCCCTTGCCGCGCACCGAGGGGTCGACGTCCACACGGGCGGTGTCGGCGGAGAACTCGCAACCGTCGGGAAGATCGGGTGCGTCGCTCATGCGGGGATCCTCGCAGGGCGGACAGCCTGCGTCGAATCGATTTCCGGTGGAGCGACCGTCGTCCTCGACCGTCGTCCTGCCCTAGAGCACCTCGTCGCACGCGGCCCGGAGTCGCCGTATCCCCTCGGCGATCTCCCCCACTCCCGCCACCGCCGCGAAGCTCAGCCGGAGGTGGGCTGCGGGGGGTTCGGCGCTGAAGTAGGGGCGGCCGGGGGTGAGGGCGACGCCCGCGCGGAGGGCGGCCGCGGTCAGGGCGGGCTCTCCCCCGGAGCCGAAAGCCTGGGAGGCGGACCCAGCGCCGTCGGGGAGGCGGACCCAGAGGTGGTAGCCGCCGGAGGGGATGTGGGGCAGGGCGAGTTCGGGGAGGTGCAGGGCCAGCTCGGCCGTCATGGTGTCGCGGCGGGTCTTCAGCTCTGCCGAGAGGGCCCGCAGATGACGGGGCCAGGCCGGGGATCCGACGAGTTCCAGGGCGGCCTCCTGGAGCGGCCGGGGGACGAAGAAGCTGTCCACGACCTGGATCGCGCGCAGGCGTTCCAGCACGGGCCCGCGCGCGGCCAGCGCGGCCACCCGGAAGCTGGGCGAGGTCGCCTTGGTCAGCGAGCCGACGTGGACGACCACGCCGTCCGGGTCGTCGGCGGCCAGCGTGCGGGGCAGCGGGCCGGAGTCCGCGTGGACGAGGCGTCGTACGAAGTCGTCCTCGATGACGAACGCGCCCGCGGCCCGGGCGATGCGCAGCACCTCGGTGCGGCGGTCGGGGGCCAGGACCGCGCCGGTCGGGTTCTGGAACAGGGGCTGGCAGACGAAGACCCGGGCGCCGGTGGCCCGGAAGGCGTCGGCGAGGAGGTCCGGGCGTACGCCGTCGGGGTCGACCGGCACCGGGACCGGGCGCAGTCCGGCCGCGCGGGCGAGGGCCAGCATGCCCGGGTAGGTGGGCGACTCCACGAGGACCGGGGCGCCGGGCGGGGCCAGCGCCCTGAGGGCCGTGGCCAGCGCGGCCTGGCCGCCCGCGGCGATCAGCACCTCGGCCGCGGTGACCGCCCCGCCGATGCCGCGCGCGAACCACTCGCGCAGCTCGGGCAGCCCCTCCAGCGGTGGCCTCCCCCAGGCGCCGGGCCGCCGCCCGGCCCGGGCGAGGGCCGCGGCCATGGCCCGCTCGGGCTGCAGGGAGGGGTGGAGATAGCCGCCGTTGAACTCCAGCACGCCCGGAGGCGGGGTGGTGAGCGAGACCGTGACCCCGGAGGCGTCCACCGTGCGCGGAACGAGCTCGGCGGCGCCGTCGGCGCTCAGCGCGACCTCCTGCCAGGAGGTGTCCCCGGCGGGCTCGGCGACAGTGTGCGGCCGCGCGCGGAAGGCGCCGGCACCGGGCCGGGTGACCACCAGTCCCTCGGCGGCCAGCTGACCCAAGGCCCGGGAAACGGTCACCGGGCTCACCCGGAACCGCTCGACCAGGGCCCTGCTCGATGGGAGCTTTCCACCTGGCGAGTAGCGGTCCAGTTCTTGTCGCAGCCGTTCTGCCAGTTCGTCCACACTGCTACGCTCATGCATGAGAGCACAGAGTAGCGCTACTACCGCGACGGAGATAGCGGTCCCCACTCCCCGCGAGCACCGGTCCTCCGGCATCGGGCTGGCCGCCCTCGGCGTGACCGCCTTCTCCCTCACCTTCCCGTCCACCGCCTGGGGCCTGGAGAGCTTCGGTCCCTGGTCCCTGGCGGCGGTGCGCAGCGTCCTCGCGGCGCTGGTCGCGGGTGGGTGTCTGCTCGTGCTGAGGGTGCCACTGCCCGACCGCCGGCATCTGCCGGGCCTCGCGGTCGTCGCCGCCGGAGTGGTGGTCGGCTTCCCGCTGCTGACCACGCTCGCGCTGCAGACCTCGACCACCTCGCACGCCGCCGTCGTGGTGGGCCTGCTGCCGCTGACCACCGCCGCCTGCTCGGCCCTGCGCATGGGCCACCGGCCCTCGCGGCGGTTCTGGCTGGCGGCGCTGGCGGGCGCGGCGGCCGTGCTCGCCTTCACCGTCGGCCAGAGCGGCGGCGCGCTCACCGCCGCCGACGGCTACCTGTTCGGCGCGCTGCTGGTGTGCGCGGTCGGGTACACCGAGGGCGGACGGCTGGCCCGGGTCATGCCCGGCTGGCAGGTCATCGGCTGGGCGCTGGTGCTGTGCCTGCCGCTGAGCCTGCCGGCCGCCGCGCCGGCGCTGTCGTACGAGCCGGTGCATCTCACCTGGCACGGGGTGACGGGTCTGCTGTGGGTGTCGGTGGTCTCGCAGTTCCTCGGACTGGTCGTCTGGTACCGCGGAATGGCGGCCATCGGGATCCCGAAGGCGAGCCAGTTGCAGTTGGCTCAGCCGCTGCTCACACTGGTGTGGTCGGCGCTGCTGCTGGGCGAGCGCCTTACGGTGGCCGCTCCGCTGACCGCCGTCGCCGTGCTCGTCTGCATCGCCGTCACCCAACGGTCGTGACCGTGAGGAGGGCCTGATGCACGCAACCGTCGGCGACCAGCTTGTCCAGCACGGCAGGGTGGTCGGCGAACACGACAAGATCGGCGAGATTGTCGAAGTGATGGGTCAGAAGGGCGAGCCGCCGTACCGCGTCCGCTTCCAGGACGGGCACGTGGGCATCTGCTCCCCCGGCCCCGACACCGAGATCCGGCACAAGGAAATCCGGCCGTCGTAGCTCAGCGCGGTGGCTTCGCCGGCTGCCCGTAGTGGTCGGCGACCACCCGCGCCATCGCCCCGATCGGGTCCGCCGTCACGTCCTTGGCGGCGAAGAACACATGCCCGCGCACCTGCGGGTGTCCGGCGGCGAGCGTGAGGTGCCGGGACAGCTCGACCGGGTCCTGCCACTGCGAGGGCTGCCCTGCGACCCCCGCCTTGTACAGCGCCTCGCCGATGTACAGCTGCGTCCTGGTGCCCTCGGCCGTCTTCGCCCACCAGTCGACCAGCGTCGCGTAGTCGGCGGCGGCGAAGCCGATGTGCCAGTAGAGCTGCGGGACGATGTAGTCGATCCAGTGGTTGCGCACCCATGTGCGGGTGTCCGCGTGCAGGTCGTCGTACGTCTGGACGCCCGCCCGGGTGTCCGAGCCCCGCGAGTCGGTCGTGGCGTTGCGCCACACCCCGAAGGGGCTGATCCCGAACCGGGTGCCGGGCCGTACCTGCTTGATGGCCACGGCCGTCTCCTGCACCAGCTTGTCGATGTTGTCGCGGCGCCAGGCGGCCCGGGTGTCGAAGTCGCCGCCGTACTCGTCGTACGCGGCGTCGTCGTCGAAGGTCTGCCCGGCGACCGGGTACGGGTAGAAGTAGTCGTCGAAGTGGACGGCGTCCACCGGGTACCTGACGACCGCGTCGAGCATGGCCTGCTCCACGAAGGCACGGACCTCGGGCAGGCCCGGGTTGTAGTAGAGCTTCCCGCCGTAGGGCACCACCCAGTCCGGGTGCCTGCGAGCCGGGTGCGAGGCGGCCAGCCGGGTCGGGTCGGGGTGGTTGGCGACACGGTACGGGTTGAACCAGGCGTGCAGTTCCAGGCCGCGGGCGTGCGCCTCACGCACGGCCGTGCCCAGCGGGTCCCAGCCCGGGTTCCGGCCCTGGGTGCCGGTGAGGTACTCGGACCAGGGCTCGTACGGCGAGGGCCACAGGGCGTCCGCCGTGGGCCGCACCTGGAGGATCACCGTGTTGAGCCGGTCGCGGACCGCCCGGTCCAGGTGGGCGATCAGCTCCGTGCGCTGGGCGTCGGCCGTCAGGCCGGCCTTCGAGGGCCAGTCGCGGTTGGACACCGTCGCCAGCCACACACCCCGCATCTCGGTGGCCGCTCGCGGCCACGGCCGGCGCGGGTCCGGCCGCCCCGGCGCCGCCGCCGAGCCCTGGGCCGTCGCCAGCGCCGACAGCGCCGCCCACGCGAACGCGCGCCGTGTCAGTCGCCCCATCTGCACACCCCCATACGCTCCGGATCCGCGCCGTCACGGATCGTTCCGCGCCCCAGGATGCCTCCACCCGGACGATCGATCATCGATACTTGGCGGTAACGTGCACGATCGGAGCAGGCGCCGAACCCGGAGGTCTGCCAGCCGGAAACCAGCGAAGGGGACGATGTGACAGGCTTCCCATCGGGAGATATTGCGCGCGTCGGAGTCGTGGGCTGCGGACAGATGGGCGCGGGCATCGCCGAGGTGTGCGCCCGCGCGGGACTGGACGTGAAGGTCGCCGAGACCACCGGCGAGGCCCTGGAGATCGGCCGTACCCGGCTGTACAACTCCCTGGCCAAGGCCGCCGAGCGCGGCAAGATCACCGAGGAGGAGCGGGACGCCACGCTGGCGCGCCTCAGCTTCACCACCGACCTCGGTGAGTTCGCGGACCGCGATCTGGTGATCGAGGCCGTCGTCGAGAACGAGCAGGTGAAGACGGAGATCTTCCAGGTGCTCGACCAGGTGATGACCCGCGCGGACGCGATCCTGGCCTCCAACACCTCCTCCATCCCGCTGGTGAAGCTGGCGGTCGCCACCTCTCGCCCCGACCACGTGGTCGGCATCCACTTCTTCAACCCGGCCCCGGTGCAGCAGCTGGTCGAGCTGATCCCGGCACTCACCACCTCCGAGGGCACCCTCAGCCGCGCCCAGGTCTTCGCCGAGAAGGTGCTCGGCAAGCACGCCATCCGCGCCCAGGACCGCTCCGGGTTCGTCGTCAACGCGCTGCTGGTGCCCTACCTGCTCTCCGCGATCCGGATGTTCGAGTCCGGCATCGCGAGCCGCGAGGACATCGACAACGGCATGGAGATGGGCTGCGCCCACCCGATGGGCCCGCTGAAGCTGTCCGACCTGATCGGCCTGGACACCATCGTCTCCATCGCCAACTCGATGTACGCCGAGTACAAGGAGCCGCTGTACGCCGCTCCCCCGCTGCTCCAGCGCATGGTCGAGGCGGGCCGGCTCGGCCGGAAGACCGGCTCGGGCTTCTACACCTACGGCTGATTACCGTCCGCTACGCCTGTGGGCCCGGCACCAATTTCGGTGCCGGGCCCATCTGTTTCACACACCGTGTGTACTCCGGGCACGCATATGCCCTGCGCACACGCTCCCCACGCGCCCACCAGCCGAGTTGACTCCTCATGCGCATGCAAGGGATGCGGAACAACCAGATTCGACTACGGAAAGGAGTGGACCCGTGACCGCCGATCCGGAGCATCCCGTGGTCCATGGAGAACTCGCAGAGTTACGGCGCCGCCTCGACGTGGCGTACGCCCGAGTCGAGGGAGGACTCGCCCTGCTCAGTCATCGCACCGCGGAGACCGCCAAGGAACTGGACGAGCTGCACACCCGCATGAGTTCGCTGGAACACGCACGCTGGCCGCTGCCCTCGGTCGCCGCGCTCACGGCTTTGGGAGCGCTGGTCGTGACGGTCTGGCAGGTGCTGGCCCACTAGCCATCCGCGAGCCTCATGTGGTGCAGCAGGAGTAACGCGGCCGCCATGTTGGCGGCCGGGACCTCCCCTCGGGCGATCAGGTCGGGGACGACCTTGAGAGGGACCCACTCCCGGCGGTCCGACTCGAAGTCGTCCACGGGGTGTCCGACGTACTCGCCCCGGTCGGACCAGTAGATGTGGTGCCGGGCGTCGGTGAGACCGTTGGACGGCTCCACGCTCATCAGGTGGTACAGGGGCCCCGGCCGCCAGCCGGTCTCCTCCTCCAGTTCCCTGGCGGCCGCGCTCGCGATGTCCTCGCCGTCCTCCACCACACCCGCGGCCAGTTCCCAGCCCCAGCTGTCGGTGATGAACCGGTGGCGCCACAGGAGCAGGACTTCGTTGGCCTCGTTGACCACCGTGGCGACGGCGACCGGCCGCAGCCGGATCAGGAAGTGGTCGAGGTGCCGGCCGTCCGGCAGCTCGACATCTGCGAGGTTGACGCTGAACCAGCGGTTTTCATACACAGTTTGTTCGTTCTGTTTCGTCCACTGCACGGTTCTGCCACCTTCCGACGGTAAGTGGCAATATCGCAGCAGGGACTCACCAGGCCCACAGCGCAGACCCCGGCCCGGGGTTACAGCGGTACGCGCAGCGCGCCGTCGATGAGTTCGGCGGCCTCGGCGGTTCCGGCCGAGCCGCAGTCCACCAGGTGCTCGCGTACCGCGCGGAGTCTGTCGCGCAGCCGCTGGGACTCCATCCCACGGGCCTGCTCGGCCATCTGCACGGCGGTCACCACCGCCTTGTCGGCGTTGCCCTGGCGCAGCTCGATCGTGCTGAGCATGGCGAGCCGGTGCACCCGGCCCCTGTCGTGGGCGGGGTTGTCGACCGCGGCCGCGGCATGCTCGCGCGCGGCGGCGAGTTCACCGAGGCTGAGCAGCGCCTCGGCCACCTGGACGTTGACCAGGCCGGGCTGGACATAGCCGGTCTCGTCCGGCTCGTACCCGCGCCGGATGCGGTCGGCGGCCGTCTCGGCCCGGCGGATGCAGGACAGCGCGCTGCTGCTGTCGCCGAGGTGGGCGTACGCCTTGGCCTGCATCGCGTACAGGTCGGAGGCGAGCGCCGGGGTGATGTGCCTGCCGGCGGCGCGCAGCGCGGCCTCGGCGAAGGCGACGGCCTGCCGGTACTCCTTCATGAACAGGGCCTGGTTGACGAGCAGCGCGATCACGTACGCGCCAAGTCCCCGGTCCCCGCTGGCCTTTGCCAGCCTGAGCGCCTGGTGGAAGTAGCGCTGGGCGAGACCGTGCGCGTCGGAGTCGTACGCGCAGATGCCCGCGATCGCCACCAACCCGCCGGTGGCCCGGTGCAGTTGGCGGCCGGTGGCGTCGGTGTAGCTGCCGCGCAGCAGCGGAGCCGCCTCCGCGTTGAGGAACCCGACGATGCGGGTGCGGGTCGCTATGCCGCCGGCCTTGCGGTACATCTGCTCGTAGTGGGTGCGGGCGGCACGCAGCATCTCGATGTCGGCCGCGGTGACCCGGTGCCGGCCACCCCGGGAGACGTCCACGTCCTCGGGCGGGTTCTCCCACTCCCACACCGGCATGACGGCCGGGGTGCCGGTGACCGCGGGAGCGCCGAGCAGATGCGGGCGCTGCTGTTCGTCGGAGCGCCACAGGGCGGTGGCGCGCTCCACGAAGCCGGAGAGCGAACCGGTGTGCGGGGTGCTCGGCTCACCGGGGACCCCGAGGCCGATGTCGTCCAGGGTGACCGGCCGGTGCAGCCGTCCGGCGAGTACCTCGCAGATGAGGTCGGGCACCTGGCCGCGTGGCCGCTGGCCCTTCAACCACCGCGCCACGGCGGTGTGTTCGTAACGGAGCGCAAGGCCCCGACGCCGGCCCGCCTGGTTGACGTGGGCGGCGAGACCGGCGTGCGAGATCCCCGCCTCGTCCAGGATCGCGTCGAGCAGAGTGTTGGGCTGCATGGGTTGCCCCCCGAGTGGCCTGGTGCCGTCAGCGTAGTGCGTCCGCTTTCACACGGGGTGTGAACGGAGTGCGCGCATCCGCAGTGTGTGCACGCTGTCGCGGAGTGTGTTCTGTCGGTTGACTGAGAGTCCTCGCAAGAGGCTGGCCAAGCCGCCGGCTCCCCCCTCAGAAAGCGGCGGCTTGGCCTCTCGCGGTGCCTTGTCGGGACAGCTCGAACGTCCTTCGGTCGTTCCGTAGGACCAGTACCGCCACGTCGTCCGTAGGTCTGCCGGCTGTGTGATGCAGGAGGGCCCTGAAGACCGTGCGCAGGACCGTCTGGGGCGTCACCGGCTGATCGCGTACGACCTCTCGCAGCACTGTCGGCAGCGAGAAGAACCGGCCACGGGCGTCTCTGGCGTCCTCCGCTCCGTCCGTGAAGAGGACCAGCGACTCGCCCGGGAGCAGATGGCCGCACGAGGCCGCCGCCAACTCCGCGGGGAGCGGAAAGGGGCCCAGGGGCGGGAGTGGGTCGGCGCCCGTGAGGGGCTCCACCCGGGTGCCGCTGAGCAGGTACGGCCACGGGTGACCGCAGTTGAGGGCGCGCACCTCGCCGTCCCGGGCGATCTCCAGGAGCAGGACGGTGACGAACTCCTCGGCGACCGGCGGACCCGGGTCCTGCCCGTTCGCCGGGTGATCGGCACAGGACCGCTCACGCAGATGACGGGCGTGTGCCCGCTCCAACCGCCTGAGCACATGACTGAGTTCGGCCTCGTCATGGGCGGCCTCACGGAAGCTGCCGAGGACGGCGGCGACGGTCCCGAGGGCGGCGAGTCCATGACCGCGTACGTCGCCCATGACCACACGGACGCCGTACTCGGTGGCGACGGCCTCGTACAGATCACCGCCGATGGCCGCGCCGCGGTCGGCGGACAGCTGGGCGGCCGCCACGTTCAGCCCGTCGAGGCGCGGCGGCAGGGGCCGTAGCAGCACGCTCTGGGCGGCGCCGGCGACCCGGTGGGCCTGCCTCAGTTCGCGCAGCAGGGCATGGCGGACATGGAATATCAGTCCGGTGCCGACGGCGAAGAACACGGCGCTGGTGACGATGCGCGCGCCGAGCCCGCCCTGCTGGGCGAGGGGGCAGCCGAACTTGTACGTGACCGCCACGGCTCCCCAGACCGTGGGCAGTACGGCTCCCCGCGCGGTGGGTGCCCGTGCCTTGATGCGGATCATGCCTCTGGTCCCCCATGTGGGCCCTGACAGAGCAGACGGACCGACCCCGAAAGGCCGGTCCGATTCTGTCGAGAGGCACGGCTCGGAAGGACCAGTTCCCTCCCGATTCCCACCCGAATGAGTGAGAACCCCCAGGCCAACCCGCATTTATGCAGCTGACAGCGGGGTCAACTGCCTCGGGGGCGCGGGGCTGTGTTCACCATGCGGCTCCCCCCGCGTGGGCGCGGCCGGCCACGGATGACCCGCAGCCGGCCGACAGCAGAACCCCCTACGGCGTTCAGCCCCTGAGAACCGCACCCGTACGCTCGCCCGCGAGGGCAACGGCAGCATCCCGAGCAGCAGACGCCTCATCCACGGTCAGCGTCCGATCCTCCGCACGGAACCGCAGCGCATAGGCAAGGGACTTCTTCCCCTCACCCAGCTGCTCCGCGTTCTCGTACACATCGAACAGCCGAATGGACTCGAGCAGCTCACCCGCACCGGAACGCAGCGCCGCCTCGACCTCCGCAGCCGGCACGGGCCTGTCGACCACGAGGGCGACATCCTGCGTGGCGACCGGGAAGGACGAGATGGACGGCGCCTGCGGGACACCGTCGCCCACCGCCTCCAGGGCGTCCAGGTTCAGTTCCATCGCGCAGGTGCGCTCGGGCAGGCTCAGCGCCTTGGTGACACGCGGGTGCAGCTCTCCCGCGTGGCCCACGACCTGCTCCGTGCCGTCGGCGACGACCACCAGCTCGGCGCAGCGGCCGGGGTGCCAGGGACCGTACTGTCCCTTGCGCACGACCAGGTCCGCACCGGCCTCACGCGCGACGGCGCGCGCCGCCTCGACCGCGTCGGCCCAGCCGGCCGGACGGCCACCGCCCCACCAGCCGGCCTGCTCACGAGCGCCCGCGAGGACGACGGCCACGTGCCGCGGCTGCTCGGGCAGCGTGGCGTTCAGCTCCGCGATCTCCTCGTCCGTGGGACGCCGGTCCACGGGCAGATGCCCGGCGACGCGCCGCTCCTCGCGGGGCTGGAAGACCAGGCCCGTCTCGAAGAGCGCCAGGCTGTGCGAGCCCCGGCCGTCGTTGCGCCGCAGGGCACCCAGCAGGCCCGGCAGCAGGGTCGTACGGAGCGCGGGCTCCTCGTCGTTGAGCGGGTTGACCAGCTTCACGACGCGGCGGGCCGGGTCGTCCGCCTCGAGGCCGAGCTGGTCGAAGACCTGCTCGCCGACGAACGGGTAGTTCGGCGCCTCGACGTAGCCCGCGCCGGCCAGCGCGCGGCCGACCCGGCGGTGCAGCCGCTGGCGGTGGGTCAGCCCGCGGCCCGAGGGGAGCTTGGGCAGCGTGGAGGGGAGGTCTTCGTAGCCCTCCAGGCGGATGACCTCTTCGGCCAGGTCGTTCGGCTCGAGGAGGTCGGGCCGCCAGGACGGGACGGTGACGATCAGCTCGTCCTGCCCGTACACGTCGCAGCCGACCTCCTGGAGACGGCGCACGACCGTCTCACGGCCGTAGTCGACGCCCGCGACCTTGTCCGGGTGGTTGGCCGGGATGCTGATGGTGTGCGGCGCGGACGGCGCGATGACCTCGGTGACGCCGGCCTCCGCGGTCCCGCCCGCGAGCAGCACCAGCAGGTCCACCGTGCGCTGGGCGGCGGCAGCCGCGGCCTCGGGGTCGACGCCGCGCTCGAAGCGGCGGGACGCCTCGGACTGCAGCTTGTGCCGACGGGCCGTCCGCGCGATCGACACCTCGTCGAAGTGGGCCGCCTCGATGACCACGTCGGACGTGGCGTTCTCGAGGTCGTCGTGGTCGGCGATCTCCGTGTTGGCGCCGCCCATGACGCCGGCCAGGCCGATCGGGCCGCGCTCGTCGGTGATGACGAGGTCCTCGGCGTGCAGCTTGCGCTCGACACCGTCGAGGGTGACGAGCTTCTCGCCCTCCTCGGCCCGGCGCACGCCGATCGTGCCCTGGACCAGCCTCCGGTCGTAGGCGTGCAGCGGCTGGCCCAGCTCCATCATCACGTAGTTCGTGACGTCGACGGCGAGCGAGATCGGGCGCATGCCGACTTTCTGCAGCCGGCGCTGCAGCCAGATCGGGGAGCGCGCCTCGGGGCTCAGACCGGTGACGGTGCGGGCGGTGAAGCGGTCGCAGCCGGCCGGGTCGGAGACCTGCACCGGGTAGCCGAACGCGTTCGGGCCGGGTACGTCGAGCAGAGCCGGGTCGCGCAGCGGCAGGCCGTAGGCGATGGCGGTCTCGCGGGCGACGCCGCGGATGGACAGGCAGTCGCCGCGGTTGGCGGTGACGGCGATGTCCAGGACCTCGTCGACCAGCTCCAGCAGCTCGATGGCGTCCTTGCCGACCTCGGTCTCCGGCGGCAGCACGATGATGCCGTGGTTGCCGTCGTCGCCCATGCCCAGCTCCTCGGTGGAGCAGATCATGCCGTGGGACGTCTTGCCGTAGGTCTTGCGGGCGGAGATCGAGAAGCCGCCCGGCAGCGTGGCGCCGGGGAGGACCACGACGACCTTGTCACCGACGGCGAAGTTACGGGCGCCGCAGACGATCTCCTGGGGCTCGCCGGTGCCGTTGGCCTGCCCGACGTCGACGGTGCAGAAGCGGATCGGCTTCTTGAAGCCCTCCAGCTCCTCGATGGTCAGCACCTGGCCCACGACCAGCGGGCCCTTGAGGTCGGCGCCGAGGTGCTCGACGGTCTCGACCTCAAGACCTGCGGAAATGAGCTTGGCCTGGACGTCGCGGCCGGTCTCCGTCGCCGGCAGGTCGACGTACTCCCGCAGCCAAGAAAGCGGGACCCGCATCAGATCTCCATCCCGAACGGCCGGGTGAACCGGACGTCACCCTCGACCATGTCTCGCATGTCTTCGACGTTGTGGCGGAACATCAGCATCCGCTCGATGCCGAACCCGAAGGCGAAGCCGCTGTACTTCTCCGGGTCGACGCCGCAGGCGGCCAGCACCTTGGGGTTGACCATGCCGCAGCCGCCCAGCTCGATCCAGCCCTCGCTGGAGCAGGTGCGGCAGGGCCGGTCGGGGTTGCCGACGGACTCGCCACGGCAGACGTAGCAGACCATGTCCATCTCGGCGGACGGCTCGGTGAACGGGAAGAAGTTCGGCCGCAGCCGGGTCTTCATGCCTTCGCCGAACAGCGACTGGACCATGTGGTCCAGGGTGCCCTTGAGGTCGGCCATGGTCAGGCCCTCGTCCACGGCGAGCAGCTCGACCTGGTGGAAGACCGGGGTGTGCGTGGCGTCCAGCTCGTCGGTGCGGTACACGCGCCCGGGGCAGATCACGTAGACCGGCAGCTCACGGTCGAGCAGGGAGCGGATCTGGACGGGCGAGGTGTGGGTGCGCAGCACGACACCGGACTCGGCGGTGCCGTCCGGGCCCTGGACGAAGAAGGTGTCGGCCTCGCCGCGGGCCGGGTGGTCCGGGCCGATGTTGAGCGCGTCGAAGTTGAACCACTCGGCCTCGACCTGCGGGCCTTCGGCGACCTCGTAGCCCATGGCCACGAAGACGTCCTCGATGCGCTCGGACAGCGTGGTCAGCGGGTGCCGGGCACCGGCCGGGACGCGGTCGTGGGGCAGCGTGACGTCGACGTCCTCCTCCACCAGCACGCGGGCGTCACGCTCGGCCTCCAGCTCGCCCTGGCGGGCGGCGAGGGCCTTGTTCACGGCGCCGCGGGCCATGCCGACACGCTTGCCGGCCTCGGCCTTGGCGTGCGGGGGCAGGGCGCCGATCTCGCGGTTGGCGAGGGCCAGCGGGGAGGCGGGGCCGGTGTGGGCGACCTTGGCCTCGTGGAGCGCGTCGAGGGAGTCCGCGGCGCCGAAGGCGGCGAGCGCCTCGTCCCGCATGCGCTCGATCTCTTCCGGTTTCAACGTCTCGACCTCGACAGGGTCGTACGACTTATTGGGTGCCGACATCTCTTCCCGTGCTTCCGATTGGCTGGCGGATGGTCCCCGTCACCGACTCGCGAGGGCCGCGTGCAGGACACAAAGGTGCCAAAGGCCGAGTCTAACGGGGTGGGGGTGGACGAATGGCCCGTGGGCCGCTAGGCGAGATACGCCGGGGCGGCCACGGGCAACGTAAATCGGAACTCGGCGCCGCCGCCGGTGGCGCGGCCGACCGTGATGGTGCCGCCGTGGGCCTCGACGATGCCCTTGACGATGTACAGCCCCAGACCCGTGCCGCCGCGCTTGCTGCCCCGCCAGAAGCGGGTGAAGACGCGGTTCATGGATTCCTCCGGGATGCCGGGCCCCTCGTCGCTCACCGTGACCGACGTGCCGGTTTCCTCGCCTTCGCGCGGGGATGCCGAGGGCGTGACATCAATGGTGACGGTTCCCTCGCCGTGCCGCACGGCATTTTCCAGCAGGTTGCTGAGCACCTGGTCGACCTTGTCGGGGTCGGCCCACAGAGCGGGCAGCGGCTGCTCGATGCGCAGCAGGAAGCGGTCGGCGGGCTGCCCGGCGGCGACGTAGGCCTGGATGTGCCGGCCTACGGCCGCGCCTATGTCGACGGGCTGGCGCCTGACCTCCAGTCGCCCGCTGTCGATCCGGGAGATGTCCAGCAGCTCGGCGATGAGCCGGGTGACGCGGTCGGCATCGGCGTCGACGGTCTCCAGCATCAGCCGTTTCTGGTCGTCGGTGAAGCGTTCCCACTTGGCGAGGAGCGTGGCGGTGAAGCCCTTCACGGAGGTCAGCGGGGAGCGCAGCTCGTGGGCGACGGTGGCGATCAGCTCGGCGTGGCTGCGCTCGGTGCGCCGGCGGGCCTCGGTGTCCCGCAGCGAGACGACGACACGCTGCACGGCCCCGAGCGGTTCGGCGCGCACGTACCGGGCCGAGACCAGCACCTCCCGCCCACCGGGCAGCAGCAGGTTGCGCTCGGGCTGCCGTACCCGGATGGCGAGACCGCCGTAGGGGTCGGTGAGCTGCCACCAGCGCCTGCCCTCCAGGTCCTCCAGGGGCAGGGCCTTGTCCAGCTGCTGTCCGAGGGCGTCGGCGGCACGGACGGCGGTGATGCGTTCGGCGGCGGCGTTGAAGCAGATCACCCGGCCGTGGTCGTCGGCGACGACGAGGCCGTCGGGGAGCTGGTCGGGGTCGAGGCCGGTCTCGGCGCAGTCGCCGTGCCGGGGCGCGGGTGTGCGGCGCACGTCCCGCCCGTCCGGCGCAGTGCTGGTGCCGACCACACTCATCCCCGTACCCCACCTCTCAGACGGCGCAGGGCCCCGAGCTGGCCACCCTACTAGCTCTCGGTGACGGAGCGGCACCCACCGGAGGCGCGCTGTGCACGGGCCGACGCATAGAGACATACGGCGGCGGCCGTGGCGAGGTTCAGGCTCTCGGCCTTCCCGTGGATGGGGACGCGCACGACGGCGTCGGCGAGGGCACGGGTCTCCTCGGGGAGCCCCCAGGCCTCGTTGCCGAACACCCAGGCGGTGGGTCCGCCCATCGTGCCCTTGTCCAGCTCCTCGTCCAGGTCGCGGTCACCGGCCCCGTCGGCGGCGAGGATCCGCACACCGGCGCCCTTCAGCCCCGCCACGGCCTGCTCGACGGGTACACCGACGGCGACCGGCAGATGGAACAGGGAGCCCACGGAGGCGCGTACGGCCTTGGGGTTGTACAGGTCGACGGAGGCGTCGGTGAGGAGGACCGCCTCGGCGCCGGCGGCGTCGGCACAGCGCAGCACGGTACCGGCGTTGCCCGGGTCACGGACATGGGCGAGCACGGCGACGAGCTTGGGCCGGGCGGCGAGGATCTCCTCGAAGGGGGTGTCCAGGAACCGGCAGACACCGACCAGCCCCTGCGGGGTGACGGTGGTGGAGATGTCGGCGATGACGTCCTCGGAGGCGAGGTGCACCCGGGCGCCGGCGCCGCGGGCCTCCCCGATGATGTCGGCGTACCGCTCCGCGGCCTCCACGGTGGCGAACAGCTCGACGAGGGTCGCCTGCCCATCGGCCCGATGCCCGGCGGCCTCCCGCACGGCCTGCGGTCCCTCGGCGAGGAACAGCCGGTCCTTGCCCCGGAAGTTCCGCTTGGCGAGCCGCCGCGCGGCGCTCACACGGGCGGAGCGGGGGGAGATCAGCTCGGGGCTGACGGGGGGCATGAAAGTCACCTCTGCTTCGAAACACAAGCGGACCCGCAGGCTTCCGCAGCCTGCGGGTCCCTTCAGTCACGTCGGCCTAGGGCCAGCGCGGCGTCACGCAGCCTTGGGGGCGTTCACGTCCGCCGGCAGCGCCTTCTGGGCGACCTCGACGAGGGCGGCGAAGGCACCCGCGTCGTTGACGGCCAGCTCGGCCAGGATCTTGCGGTCGACCTCGACGTTCGCGGCCTTCAGACCCTGGATGAAGCGGTTGTACGTGATGCCGTTGGCGCGGGCAGCGGCGTTGATGCGCTGGATCCACAGCTGACGGAAGTCACCCTTGCGCTTCTTGCGGTCGTTGTAGTTGTAGACCAGCGAGTGGGTGACCTGCTCCTTGGCCTTGCGGTACAGGCGCGAACGCTGACCGCGGTAGCCGGAGGCCTGCTCGAGGATCGCCCGGCGCTTCTTGTGGGCGTTGACTGCCCGCTTGACGCGTGCCACTTGTTAACTCCTTGTAGCGGGGTCGTGGGGGTACTCACACGACCCGGAAACGATTGGGTCCCGGTCCAGACGTAGGGCGCTCAGACGGCGCCGCGACGTCACTTGCCGAGAAGCTTCTTGATCTTCGCGGCGTCGCCCGGGGCCATCTCGGCGTTGCCGGTGAGGCGACGCGTCACGCGGGACGACTTGTGCTCGAGCAGGTGGCGCTTGCCGGCGCGCTCACGGAGCACCTTGCCGGAGCCGGTGACCTTGAAGCGCTTGCTGGCACCGCTGTGCGACTTGTTCTTCGGCATAGCGCCGTTCTCTCCTCGTCGGTGGCGTTCCGGTGCCCGGTCGCGAAACCGGGCACGGTGGAACGTCGCTCTTGTATCGGTTACATCCTCGGGGACTCGCGTCCCCCGGGATCACGCCTCGGCGGAAGCCTCGGCCGGAGCCTCTTCAGGCTGAGCGTCGGCGGCGTTCTGCGAACGACCGGGGTTCGCCTTCGCTTCGGCCTTGCGGGCCTCCTGCGCCTGACGCGCCTCGGCCATCGCCTCGGTCTTCTTCTTGTGCGGACCGAGAACCATGATCATGTTGCGGCCGTCCTGCTTCGGGTTCGACTCGACGAAACCGAGCTCCTGGACGTCCTCCGCCAGCCGCTGCAGCAGTCGGTAGCCGAGCTCCGGCCGGGACTGCTCGCGACCACGGAACATGATCGTGATCTTGACCTTGTCGCCCTGCTTGAGGAACCGGACGACGTGACCCTTCTTGGTGTCATAGTCGTGCGGGTCGATCTTCGGCCGGAGCTTCATCTCCTTGATGACCGTGTGCGCCTGGTTCTTGCGCGCCTCACGGGCCTTCATGGCCGACTCGTACTTGAACTTCCCGTAGTCCATGAGCTTGCACACGGGCGGACGGGCGTTCGCCGCGACCTCGACCAGGTCCAGGTCGTACTCCTGCGCAAGCTCCAGTGCCTTCGCCAGCGGGACGATGCCCACCTGCTCGCCACTGGGACCGACAAGTCGCACCTCGGGAACGCGAATCCGGTCGTTGATGCGGGGCTCGGCGCTGATGGATCCTCCTCGGTAGCACCACACGGCGGTCTGGCGGACAGCCGCGTATGTCTCTTTTCGTTAGACCTAACCGCGCCGAAGCACAAAAAATGCCCCGGACGATCACAGGCGGGGCTCCAACGGCAACCGGAGCACCATCGCGATGATCGCGGGGCGCACATCGGGCGACTCCATCGTCCGTACGGAACGATGGTGGCCGCCTGACCGGATGACCCGCCGTCCCGGAGGACGGTCAGGTGGGAGATCGGAGCCTCCACTTGTGGGCCGGACACAGTCATGTCCAGCCGGTCGCCCACCAGATTAGCAGGATCGCTTGACAAGGGCTAATTGAGGCCGGGCGGGCCTGATGAAGACACCCTCCCGCCCTCGCCTATCGTGTGGGGCATGAGTGAGACCCCTCCTGAGAACACCGACTTCGACGCGATGACCCGGGACATCGCCGAGGTCCCCGCCGTCGAGGTGATCGTGACGGTCGCCGTCAACCTGATGAGCGCCGCCGCCGTGAAGCTCGGGCTGAGCGAGGAGGGCGACAAGTACAAGGACCTGGACGAGGCCCGCAAGCTGATCACCGCGCTCGCCGGTCTGCTGGACGCGAGCGCGACCGAGATCAGCTCCTTCCACGCGGCCCCGCTGCGCGACGGCCTGAAGTCGCTGCAGCTGGCGTTCCGCGAGGCGTCGATCGTCCCGGACGAGCCGGGCCAGGGTCCGGGCGAGAAGTACACCGGGCCGGTCTACGGCTAGACCGGCCACGGCCGACCGGTCCCGGTACGCCGGCTCGTCCCCGGACGCCGACTCAATCCCGTACGAACAAGGGCTCGCCCGGAGGCGTGGTCCCGGCCGGCAGCAGTGCCAGGTCGAGGCCGCGCACCAGGCGGGCCCGCAGTGTTTCGTCCGCGGCCAGCCGCTCGGCGACCGCACGGGCGGCCTCGGCGGGCGCGGCGGCCGGGTCGAGGACGAGGGCGAGGGTGCCGTCGGCCTGTCCGGGCCCCAGGTGCGCGCGCAGGACGGCGGGCTCGGCGGCCACGGCGGTGCGGACGGCCTCGACGACGGCCGGGTCGGCGAGCGGGTCGGTGCTGGTACGGCCCTCGGCGAGGGCGAGCAGTACGGGGCCGGTCAGTTCGAAGGGCACCGGTCCGGCCAGGTCCAGGACGACCGTGTCCGCCTTCTCGTGCGCGGCGGCCTGCAGCGCCTGGTGCAGGGGTACGGCGACGGGGCGGGCGGCCGGGTCCCAGCGGGCCAGGGAGTCGGTGGAGGTGAAGGCGGGCAGGGCGGTGCGGTGTCCTGCCTTCAGCGTGGGTACGGCCATGTCGCTGGTCTTCTCACGGCGCAGCCCGTTCTCGTCCTCCTCGACCTCGCCCAGCACGGCCACCACGGGCACGAGCAACCGGGTGCCCTTGAGCGCCTCCAGGACGGGGCCGACGGCGGTGCGGTCCTCGGCCCAGGCGGCGAGCGCGGCGCTCAGCCGGGGGTCGGCGGAGCCGTCGTCGTCGGAGAAGCCGGGGTCGGGAATGTTCTTGTTCGCCACGGTCACCGACCCTATAGGGGGGAAGCTGCTGGGCTTGTGCGGGGCCGGAAACCGGGCCGTCACCGGCCTCACAGGAATCTCAGCATTCCCTGACGCAGATCTAACGTCCGTCTAACGGGGCGCACAGTCCCCGCCCCGAGCATCGCGGGCATGGAGTCCTCCAGAGCCGGCCGTCGCCGCCGTGCGCGCCGCTCCCGCCGCCCGCTGCTCTTCACCGCGCTCACCGTGGTCGCCGTCAGCGGGGTCACGGCGGGCGGCACGGTCTATGTGAAGGCGCGGGCGCACGCCGGTGCCGGAGCCGTATCGTCGGCGGGGTCGCCGTCGGCCTCCTCCTCGGTCACGGCGGGCGAGGAGGCATCGGTGGAACCCGCGACTTCGCCTTCGGCCGTCGACCGGAAGGCGCTGCTGTCCAAGGCCATGGCCGCGGTGAGCGTGCCGTCCGGCGCGAAGGTGTCGGCGGCGGTGCTGGAAATGGACTCCGGGGAGAGTGCCGGGTACGGCGAGGCCGCCTTCGACACGGCGAGCATCGTCAAGGTCGACATCCTGGCCACGCTGCTGCTGCAGGCGCAGGATGCCGGGCGGCACCTGACGGCTTCCGAGAAGGCGTACGCCACGAAGATGATCGAGAACAGCGACAACGCGTCCGCGACGGCGCTGTGGCACACGATCGGGCGGGCCGAGGGGTTGGACGCGGCGAACGAGCGGTTCGGCCTTTCGGCGACCTCGGGTGGTGACGGTGAGCTGTGGGGGCTGACTCAGACCACGGCGGCGGATCAACTGGCGTTGCTTCAGCAGGTGTTCGGCGAGGAGTCGGTGCTGAGTGCGGCCTCGCGGACGTATGTGCAGGGGCTGATGAAGGGTGTGGAGGCCGATCAGCAGTGGGGGGTCTCGGCTGCGGCCGTGGGGTCTTCGTGGGCTGTGAAGAACGGGTGGCTGGCGCGTAGTACGACCGGGCTGTGGGACGTCAACAGCATCGGGCGGGTGACGGTGGACGGCTCCGACTACCTGGTGGCCGTGTTGTCCAAGGGGACGGTGAGCCAGGCGAAGGGGATCACGTTGGTGGAGGCTGCCGCGAAGGCGGCGGTGTCCTCGTTCGCCTCGGCTTAGGAAGTTGTCCTGCGGCTTCTCCAGAGGACCACCGCCGCTACCAGCAGAACTCCGCCGACGCTGCCTGCCAGGGGGCCCGCCCAGTCGGAGGTGGACGTGGTGGACTTGGGGGTGTCCGGGCCGGGGCCGAAGTACTTCTTGCCGTACGGCGCCGTGTGCAGGTGCTGTGGCTTGAGCCCGGCCGCTGCCTTGAGGGCCGCTGCGGGGTCGATCATGCCGAAGCCGCGGGAGTCGTCGCGGCCGCCCACGGGGGCGTCGCGGGCCGTGTCCTCCAGGAGCTTCTTGATCTGGGCCGGGGTCAGGGCGGGGTGGGCCGCCTTGATCAGGGCGGCGGCGCCCGAGACGAAGGCGGAGGCGGCCGAGGTGCCCCAGCCTTCGTAGTACTTGTGGTCGGGGTCGGCGATCACGACGTTCACGCCGGGTGCGCTGACCGCGGCGTACCAGCGGCGGGTGGAGAAGGACGCGCGCGTGCCGAACTTGTCCACGGCGGTGGCCGCGATGACGCCCGGGTAGGCAGCCGGGTAGGAGACGTGGTCGCCCTTGTCGCCGCCGTTGCCCGCGGAGGCGACGACGACCACGCCCTTCTTCAGGGCGTACTGCACTGCCTCGTCCTCGCTGGGCTCCGGGTGGGCGGAGTTGGAGTCGTCGCCGAGGGAGAGGTTGATGACGTCGGCGCCGTGGTCGGCGGCCCAGCGGATGCCGTCGGCGAGGGCGTTGCCGCGGGTGGTGCGGGCCTTGGCGCGGGCGGGGTCGCCGTCCTCGAGGATGACCCGCACGGGCAGGATCTTCGCCTGGGGCGCGACGCCCATGACGCCCTCGCTGTTGCCGGGGCCGTGGCCGTGCCCGGCGATGATGCCGGCCATGGCGGTGCCGTGCCGGGCCCAGGTGCGGTCGCCGGGCCCGGCGCCGAAGCCGATCATGTCCTTGGTGGACAGGACGTTTCCGGCCAGGTCCGGGTGGTCGGCCTCGACTCCGGTGTCCAGCACGGCGACGGTGACGCCCTGGCCCTTGGTGGTGCGCCAGGCCTCGTCGAGGTGGAGGGCGGACAGGCCCCACTGCTGGGCGCGGATGCCGTCGGCGTGGGCCGCGGCGGAGGGCAGCAGGACGAGGGAGCCGGCGAGCAGGAGGCTCACCGCCGGCCCGGTCACCCGCACGCGGCGGTGGCCGCGCGTCGATCGCCTCATGACGGTTTCTCCGTGGCCGAGCTGACGGTCTGACGCAGCCGCCGTTCGACGCGGTCGGCCAGGCCCTGCGCCTCGTTGCCGAGACCGGCCTGGGCGGGTGCCGAGGTGGCGCCGGAGCGGAGGGCGTCCGCGGCGGGCTGGGGCGAGTCGACGGTGCGGCCGTCGGCCCAGCCGGAGACGGCGTAGGCGACGACGGGGGCGTCGGTGAGGACGGAGAGGGTCCAGGTGGCGCGCTGCTTGTAGCCGAAGGCGGCAGCGGCGGTGCCCTTGGCGGCGTACGGCCGGGGCATCAGGTCGCTGCGGCGGTCCAGGTGCTCGTCGCGGAAGCGGGCGGCGAGCGACGACATGGCGGCGGAGTCGGCCTTCGTGAACAGCAGGCCGACGGTGGTGACGTAGGTCTGGGTGGCGTCGGTGTAGGTGGCGCGCAGGAGCCGCTGGCAGCCGACGGGGGCGAGGGCCTTGTGCAGCAGCGGGTCGAAGGCGTCGGCGCACCTGCCGTCCGGGGCGACGGCGATCCGCGTCCAGCTCCGGTCGGCGCCACCGGGTCCGGCGCCGGTGCCCTGGAGGGTGGGCGGGAAGAGCCGGTCGACGGGCACGTTGTGCCACAGTGTCGCGGCCGCGGTGAACCCGTTCCCGGCCGGGCCGTCGCCGCCGTCCCCGGTGAGCCAACTCCCGGTCACGGCACCGCCGATGAGGCCGAGCCCGAGGACCAGGCAGGCGGCGGCAGCGGCGGTCCGGGGACCTACTCGCACCCCCAGCGGCCGCGCCCGCATCCGCTCGTCGTACCCCTCGGGCTCCCCGAACGACACGACGGGCCGAGCGGCCGCCCCGGCACTCCAGGAGAGCGCCGGGTCCGGCGAAGCCGGCGGAGGACTCACCGGGTGCGCGGGGTCGCTCGGGCTCCAGGCGTTCCGGAGGCCACGCGCCGGGGGCCTGGGGGGTGGCAGCGGGGAGGCCGGGCGGGTGCCGGCAGGGGCCTGCGCGGAGGCAGGACGGCCGGCGGCCGACGTGGACGCAGAACCCGCACGACCCGGAGCCGACTCCCCCGCACGACCCGCGGCCGGCGTGGACGCGGGGCCAGGGCGCTGCGGCTCGGCCGCCGACCGGATCGGCCGCAGCGGGGCGGTCGTCTCCGAGAGGGACTCCGCGGGCGCTGCGGGGCGGCGGGGCGGTGTGCCCGTGTACGGCGTTGCCGCGGCATCCGCACGGCCGGGAGCGGACTCCGCCGGACGGCCGGCAGACGGCGTGGCCGCGGAATCCTGACGGCCAGGAGCGGTCTCCCCCGGACGACCCGCGGCCGACGTGGCCGCAGAACCCGCACGGCCCGGAGCGGACTCCCCCTGACGGCCGGCGAACGGTGTGGCTGCAGAACCCGCGCCGCCGGGAGCGAACTCACCCGGACGACCCGCGGCCGACGTGGACGCAGAACCCGCACCGCCGGGAGCGGACTCCCCCCGACCACCCGCGGCCGGCGTGGACGCGGGGCCAGGGCGCTGCGGCTCGGTCGCCGATCGGATCGGGCGGAGCCGGGTCGTCGTCTCCGTCAGGGACTCCGCAGGTGCTCCCGGTCGCGGCGGTACCTTCGTGCCGGCCCGCTCGGCGCGTGCCTTGCGGCCCGTGCTCGGTGCCGTGTCGGGGAGGCGGGCCGCGCTCGGCGGGGTGTCGGGGAAGCGGGCCGAGGCAGGGGGTGGCGGCGGGCTCACCGGGTCGGGAGCCTCGGGTACGGCGGAGGGCCGGAAGGGGGCGAAGCGGGCGGAGCCCGCGCCGGGCGCCTGCGCGGGGCGCTCGGGCGGCGCCTGCGTGGTCGCGTTCCGCGTGGCGCGGGGTGCGAACACGGAGGGCTCTTCGTCGAGGTCCTCGGAGCCCGGTGCGGCCGGGACCGGCGCCGACCCCGCGGAAACCGTCCGGTACCCGGCCGGTACGCGGGCGCCCGTCGGTGCCGACGGTCCGGCCGTCGGTGCTCCCGCGGGCGGGGCCGGTGACGGGGGTTCGGGGGTGTGGCCGGGGGTGTGGCCGGGAGGCGGATTCGTCGGGCGTGGCGGTACGGGGGCGCGGCGCGCTTCCGTGCTCATGCACCCCCCGTTTCCTCGTGCCCGGGCCGTTTCCTCGTACGCGGGCCGTCGTGCTCCTCGGCCGCGCCCGGGGCGAAGACTCCGTCCGGGCACGCATACCCGTACGGCTGGACCGGCATCCCGGTTCAGATGAAGTGGCCGGGCACGTTCCGTCGTACGTGCGCGTCACTCTACGGGTTGTCCGGGAGAGAACGAGAACCAGTCCACGAGCCCGGGGCATCTGCCCGGAACGTCCCCCTACCCTGCGGTAATCCTGTCTGGCAGGCTTCCGTCATGACTGCGCGTGCCGCTGATCGGGCCCGTTACGACCGGGCCACCGCCCATCTCGACGCCCCGCTGGCGATCGTGGACCTGGACGCCTTCGACGCCAACGCGGACGATCTGGTCCGCCGTGCCGCCGGAAAGCCGGTCCGGGTCGCGAGCAAGTCGGTCCGCTGCCGGGCCCTGCTGGAACGCGTCCTGGCCAGGGACGGCTTCCAGGGCATCATGTCGTTCACCCTCGCCGAGTCGCTGTGGCTCGCGCGTTCGGGGTTCGACGACATCCTGCTGGCCTATCCGTCCGCCGACCGGTCCGGTTTCGCCGAGCTGGCCGCCGACCCCAAGCTCGCGAGCGCCGTCACGGTGATGATCGACGACGTCGCCCACCTCGACCTCATCGACGCGGCCCGCGACGGCGGGCGTGAAGTGGTGCGGGTCTGCCTGGAGTTGGACACCTCACTGAAGCTGCTGGGCGGCCGGTTCCGGGTGGGCGCGCTGCGTTCGCCGCTGCACTCGCCCGCCCAACTCGCCGAGCTGGCCCGGGCCGTGGCCCGGCGGCCGGGCTTCAGGCTGGTGGGCATCATGGCGTACGAGGGGCACGTCGCCGGGGTCGGGGACTCCGTGGCGGGGCGGCCGCTGCGGTCGCGGGCGATCCGGCTGATGCAGGCCACCGCGAAGCGTGAGCTGGTCGAGCGGCGCGCCGCCGTGGTGCGGGCGGTGCGGGCCGTGGCGCCCGACCTGGAGTTCGTCAACGGCGGTGGCACGGGCAGTGTGCAGCACACCGCCGCCGAGGACGCGGTCACGGAGATCGCGGCGGGCTCCGGCCTGTACGTGCCGCGGCTCTTCGACAACTACACGTCCTTCAGCGGCCGTCCGGCCGCCCTGTTCGCCCAGCCGGTCGTACGGCGGCCGGGCGTGGGTGTCGTGACCGTGCTCGGCGGCGGCTATCCGGCCTCCGGCGCGGCCGGTCCCGACCGGCTGCCGGTGCCGTACCTGCCGGAGGGGCTCAGGTACGACCCGCAGGAAGGCCCCGGCGAGGTGCAGACCCCGCTGCTGGGCTCGCCCGCCGACGATCTGCTGATCGGCGACAAGGTGTGGTTCCGGCACGCCAAGGCGGGCGAACTGTGCGAGCGGTTCGAGGTGCTGCAGCTGGTCGAGGGGGACGCGGTGACGGCGACCGTGCCCACCTATCGGGGTGAGGGGCAGACCTTCCTCTGAGTGCCGTTCAGTAGACCGTGTCGGCCCGGTCCGGCACCACCGAGCCGTCGGCGCGCCGGAGCGGTCCGAGCGTGCCGTCGGGGTGGGTGCGGGCGGTGGTCGCGCACGGGTACGGCTCCGGCCGGCGCGGCAGCGGGGCGATGAACATGGGGTTCACCAGCCAGTGGCCGTCGGCGTCGTCGTACGCCCGGCACATGAGTTCCGGCTTGTTGCGGTTGATCACGAGGTGGGCGCCGGTGGCGTCCCCGACGAAGGTGACGTCGGTGTCGGCGTCGCCGGCCGCGAGCGCGGGCCGCCGCCTCCGGGGCTGCCGCTGCCAGGCCGCGGCGCCCTGGACGCCGTAGACCTCCTGGTTGATCCAGCAGCGCTTGCCGTCGATGTAGGGGATCACCGCACCCCGGGTCGCGGGGACGCCGCCGCAGCCCTCGTTCCACACGGTGATCCGGCCCCGGCGGTCCAGGACCGGGCGGATGGCGATGGTGTGGGCCGCGTCGACGCCGACCGCCCGGGACCAGACCTCGGTGACGGGTTCGGCGCCCGCCGAGACGACGTACACCTCGAATCCGGCTCGCCGCAGGGTGCGGATCAGGTCACGCTGCTGGTCGTAGTAGCGGACGTAGGCGGGGACCGTGCGGGTGCCCAGGGTGCGGGTCGCGCCGACGGGGGCGGCGAGGGCCTCGCGGCGGGCTGACCTGGCGTAGGAGGCCAGGTCGGCGGGGGTGCGGCCGGCGAAGAGCTGGGGGACCCAGGCGTACTGCGGGACCGTGCGCCGGTGGTTCCAGTGGCCGGCGAAGGCGGGGGCGCCGCTCGTCGTGGTGCCGGTCTCGCGGATCCGCACGATCTCGTCCGTGCAGCGCGGGCGGGTCGAGGTGCGCAGGGGCGTGCCGGCGCCGGTGCCGCAGGCGGCCGTGAGGGCGTGGTCGGCGGCGTCGGTCAGCCAGACGCTGGTGCCCTTCCAGCGGGCAGGGCGCAGAAGCCGGTCGTGGCGCAGGGCCCAGGAGAGGGTGGCGTCGGTGACGTCGTTCTTGGTGACCGTGTTGTCCCAGTCGAACGTGGCCACCGCGCCCCGGTACCCGGAGCAGGTGCCGTAGGCGTCGATGACCTGCTGGAGGTGGGCGCGGTTGGCGCCGTACCAGGTACCGGTCAGCCGGGGGCAGTTGTGAGCGGCTGCCGGCGATGCGGTGGGCGCGGCCGCCAGGACGGCGGCCGCTGCCAGGGTCCACGCGAGATGGTGTCGCATACGCGCGGACCGTACACCTTTGCCCCTACAGGGGCGTGACGTACGCGCCCGAGATTCCGCCGTCCACCAGGAAGTCGGTGGCGTTGACGAAGGAGGAGTCGTCGCTGGCCAGGAAGGCGACGGCGGCGGCGATCTCCTCGGCCTCGGCGAACCGGCCGACGGGGATGTGGACGAGGCGGCGGGCGGCCCGCTCCGGGTCCTTGGCGAACAGCTCCTGCAGGAGCGGGGTGTTCACCGGGCCCGGGCAGAGGGCGTTGACCCGGATGCCCTCGCGGGCGAACTGCACGCCCAGTTCGCGGGACATGGCGAGTACGCCGCCCTTGGAGGCCGTGTACGAGATCTGCGAGGTGGCCGCGCCCATCCGGGCCACGAAGGACGCCGTGTTGATGATGGAGCCCTTGCCCTGGCGGCGCATGTACGGGATGGCGGCCTTGCAGCACAGGTAGACGGAGGTGAGGTTGACCTCCTGGACCCGCTTCCAGGCCTCCAGGCCGGTCTCCAGGATGGAGTCGTCGTCGGGCGGGGAGATGCCGGCGTTGTTGAAGGCGACGTCGACGCTGCCGTAGGTGTCGTAGGCGGTCTTGAACAGCGCCTCGACCTGCTCGGGGTCGGTGACGTCGACCTTGACGAAGATCCCGCCGACCTCGTCGGCGGCGGCCTTGCCGCGGACCTCGTCGACGTCGCCGCAGACCACGTGCGCGCCCTCGGAGGCGAGGCGGCGGGCGGCGGCGAGGCCGATGCCGCTGCCGGCTCCGGTGACGACGGCGGTACGGCCGACCAGGCGGCGGCAAACGATGTTGTCGGTCACAGTGCGGGGCCCTCCGTGCTGATGAAGACGTTCTTGGTTTCGGTGAAGGCGGTCAGGGCGTCCGGGCCCAGCTCACGGCCGAGGCCGGACTGCTTGAAGCCGCCGAACGGGGTCCAGTAGCGGACGCTGGAGTGGGAGTTGACGGACAGGTTGCCCGCGCGGACGGCCTGGGAGACGCGCAGGGCGCGGCCGACGTCCCGGGTCCAGATGGAGCCGGAGAGGCCGTAGGGGGTGTCGTTGGCGAGGCGGATCGCGTCCTGTTCGTCGGTGAAGGGGAGGAGGACGGCGACGGGGCCGAAGATCTCCTCGCGGGCCGCCGCGCTGCCCGGCCGCTCCCCCGTGAGGACGGTCGGCGGGAACCAGAAGCCGGGTCCGTCGGGGGCGCTGCCGCGCAGGGCCGGGGCGTCCTCGGGTACGTACGACCGTACGCGCTCCAGCTGCTGACGGGAGATCAGCGGACCCATCTGGGTCTTCTCGTCGGCCGGGTCGCCCACCACGACGGCCGCCAACGCGTCGGCGAGGAAGTCGCGGGCCTCCTCGTACACCGACTCCTGGACGAGGATGCGGGTGCGGGCGCAGCAGTCCTGCCCCGAGTTGTCCAGGAAGGAGAAGGGGTCGAGGGCGGACCTGAGGTCGGCGTCGGCGAAGACGACGTTGGGGCTCTTGCCGCCGAGTTCCAGGGTGACCGGCTTGACGAGCTTCGCGCAGTGCTCCATGACCTCACGGCCGGTGCGGGTGGAGCCGGTGAACACGATCTTGGCGACGTCGGGATGGTCGACCAGGGCGCGGCCCGCGGTGTGGCCGTAGCCGGGGAGGACCTGGAACACCCCCTCGGGCAGGCCCGCCTCCAGTGCGAGTCCGGCCAGGCGCAGAGCCGTCAGCGGGGTGGTCTCGGCGGGCTTGAGGAGGACGGCGTTGCCCGCGGCGAGGGCCGGGAAGGAGCCCCAGGCGGCGATCGGCATGGGGAAGTTCCACGGGGCGATCACGCCGACGACGCCCAGGGGTTCGTGGAAGGTGACGTCCCAGCCGCCGGGTGCGGGGATCTGCCTGCCGAGGAGGCGTTCGGCGCCGCCGGCCGCGTAGAGCAGCAGGTCGCGGGCGTTGCCGGCCTCCCAGCGGGCGTTGCCGAGGGTGTGGCCGGCCTCGCGGACCTCCAGCCGGGCCAGTTCGTCGATGTGGGCGTCGACGACGTCGGCGAAACGGCGCAGCTGGCGGGCGCGGTCGGCGGGCGGGAGGGCGGCCCATTTCTCCTGGGCGCGCGAGGCCCGTACGACGGCGGCGTCCACCTCGGCCGCGTCGGCGGCGGGGACGGTGGCGACGACCTCCTCGGTGGCGGGGTTGAGGACCTTCAGCTCGTGCGGGTCGGACACGTGATGACCTTTCACAGGCGTTCGAAGGAGCGGCGCAGCTCCCAGTCGGTGACCGCGGCGTCGAAGGCCTCCAGTTCGACGCGTGCCATGTTGCGGTAGTGCGCGACGACCTCGTCGCCGAAGGCGGCCTTGGCGATCGGGCTGTTCTCCCAGAGTTCGGCGGCCTCGCGCAGGGTGGTCGGTACGTGCTCGAAGTCGGCGGTGTAGGCGTTGCCGGGGCAGGGCTCGGGGAGTTCCAGCTGCTGCTCGATGCCGTACAGGCCGGCGGCGACCAGTCCGGCGACGGCGAGGTACGGGTTGACGTCGCCGCCGGGCAGGCGGTTCTCGAAGCGCAGGGAGCGGCCGTGGCCGACCACGCGCAGGGCGCAGGTGCGGTTGTCGTGGCCCCAGGCGACGGCGGTGGGCGCGAAGGAGCCGGGCTGGAACCGCTTGTAGGAGTTGATGTTGGGGGCGTAGAGGAGGGAGAAGTCGCGCAGTGCGGCGAGCTGTCCGGCGAGGAAGTGCCGCATGACGTCGGACATCCCGCCGTCGCCGCCCCCCGCCATCGCGTTGTCGCCGTCGGCGTCCGCGAGCGAGAGGTGGATGTGGCAGGAGTTGCCCTCGCGCTCGTTGTACTTGGCCATGAAGGTGATCGAGACGCCCTCCTGGGCGGCGATCTCCTTGGCGCCCGTCTTGTACAGGGCGTGCTGGTCGCAGGTGCGCAGGGCCTCGTCGTAACGGAAGGCGATCTCGTGCTGGCCGGGGTTGCACTCGCCCTTGGCGGACTCGACGGTGAGGCCGGCGCCGGCCATGTCGTTGCGCAGGCGGCGCAGCAGGGGCTCGATGCGGCCGGTGCCGAGGATGGAGTAGTCGATGTTGTACTGGTTGGCCGGGGTCAGGTCGCGGTAGTTCGCGTCCCAGGCCTGCTCATAGCTGTCCTTGAAGACGATGAACTCCAGCTCGGTGCCGACCTGGGCGGTGTAGCCGAGTTCGGCGAGGCGGTCGAGCTGGCGGCGCAGGATCTGGCGCGGGGCGGCGACGACCGGGGAGCCGTCGTTCCAGGCGAGGTCGGCGACGAGCAGGGCGGTGCCGGGGTGCCAGGGGATGCGGCGCAGGGTGGCGAGGTCGGGGTGCATGGCGAAGTCGCCGTAGCCGCGGTCCCAGGAGGACATCGCGTAGCCGTCGACGGTGTTCATCTCGGTGTCGACGGCGAGCAGGTAGTTGCAGCCCTCGGTGCCGTGCTGCAACACCTCGTCGAGGAAGAATCGGGCGGCGAACCGCTTGCCCTGGAGACGCCCTTGCATGTCGGGGAAGGCCAGGACGACAGTGTCGATCTCACCACCGGCGACGAGGGTGTGCAGTTCCTCGACGCTCAGCGGGGGTGTGCGGTCTGCCACGGGAGAGCCTCCTTAGGCTGCTTCGCGTTTTACGGCGGGGCCGGGAGCCATAAGGTATTGCCGAGAACCATTGCTTGGGAAGGGGGTACGGCCGGATGTCGCAGGAGACGGGAGCGCAGGGCGTGCCTGCACAGGGAGTCGACGACCGGCTCGCTCCGGTGCTGCGGCCGGTGCGGGCAGGCAACGGCTTCGAGGAGGCGCTGGAGCAGATCCTGCAGGTCGTACGGCTCGGCCTGGTGGCGGGCGGCGAGCGGCTGCCCGCCGAGCGGGAGCTGGCGGAGCGGCTCGGGATCAGCCGGGTGACCCTGCGAGAGGTGCTGAAGGTGCTGCAGGACCAGGGGCTGGTGGAGGCGCGGCGCGGGCGGTACGGCGGAACGTTCGTGCTGCCGCGCACGGACGCGGGCGGCGAGGACGAGCTGCGGCGGCGGATCGCCGAGGTCGACATCGAAGATGTACTCCGGTTCCGCGAGGTCCTTGAGGTGGGAGCGGCGGGGCTGTGCGCGGCGCACGGGCTGACCGACGAGCAGGCCGGCCGGCTGCGGGAGGCGCTGGACCGCACGCACGAGGCGCCGCTCGCGGACTACCGGCGGCTGGACACGCTGCTGCACCTGACGCTGGCCGAACTGTGCGGTTCACCGTCGCTGACCGCGCAGTACGCGGCGGTGCGGGCGACCGTCAACGACCTGCTGGACTGCATCCCGCTGCTGGTGCGCAACCTGGAGCACTCGCAGCGGCAGCACATCGCGCTGGTGGAGGCGGTGCTGGACGGGGACGCGGACGGGGCGCGGGAGATGATGCGGGAGCACTGCGCGGGTACGGCGGCGCTGCTGCGGGGCTTCCTGGCGTGAGCCCGCTCTGCAAAGGTATGCGTGTGGACCTTTGGATTCCCGGGGAGGGTGGCATGACCGTACGACCACTGATCGGTGTGAGCACGTACCTGGAGGCCGGTGCGCGCTGGGGTGTGTGGGAGCTGGACGCCGCGCTGCTGCCGGCCGGCTATCCGCGGCTGGTGCAGCGGGCCGGGGGGCTGGCCGCCATGCTGCCGCCGGACGCGCCCGAGCGGGCCGCGGAGGCGGTGGAGCGGCTGGACGGGCTGGTGATCGCGGGCGGGCCGGACGTCGATCCGTCGCGGTACGGGGCCGAGCGGTCACCGCGTACGGGGCCGCCCGCGCCGGAGCGGGACGCGTGGGAACTCGCGCTGATCGAGGCGGCGCTGGCGGCGCGGGTGCCGGTGCTGGGGATCTGCCGGGGGATGCAGCTGCTGAACGTGGCGCTCGGCGGAACGCTGGTGCAGCACCTGGACGGGCACGCGGAGGTGGTCGGGGCGTTCGGGGGGCATGCCGTGAAGCCGGTGCCGGGCACGCTGTACGCGGAGATCGCGCCCGAGGAGACGACCGTGCCGACGTATCACCATCAGGCGGTGGAGCGGCTCGGTACGGGGCTGGTGCCCTCGGCCCACGCGGCGGACGGAACCGTGGAGGCGGTCGAACTGCCGCCGGGCGAGGGATGGGTGCTGGGGGTGCAGTGGCATCCGGAGATGGGCGAGGATCTGCGGGTGATGCGGGCTCTGGTGCTGGCCGCGTCCTGAGGTCACCCCCTGGTCAGCGACAGCAGCTCCCGCGCCGGCCCCGTGGGCCGATGCCCCGTCGGCCACACCGCGCGCAGGTCCCGGCGCAGTGACACCCCCTCCACCGGGATGCTCACCAGCCGTCGCATCGCCAGCTCCTCCCCCACGGCCAGTTCGCTGAGGACCGAGGGGCCCGCGCCGCTGACCGCCGACGACTTCACGGCCGTGGTGGAGGAGAGTTCCATCAGGGGGCGGGCCAGGCCGCCGAGGGCCGTGTCCAGGACCTGGCGGGTGCCGGAGCCGCGTTCGCGCAGGATCAGGGGCGTGGCGGCCAGCTCCTCGGGGGTGAGGGGGCGCCGGCGGCGGGCCCAGGGGTGGCCGGGGGCCGTGACGACGATCAGGCGGTCACGGGCGATCACCGCGGAGTCCAGGCCCGCCGGGACCGTGAGGCCCTCCACGAAACCCAGGTCCGCCTCGTCTGCCAGCAGGAGTTCCGCGACCTTCGCCGAGTTGCCCGCGAGCAGCGAGACGGCGGTGTCGGGGCGCTCGGCGTGCAGGGCGAGGAGCCAGCCCGGGAGCAGGTACTCCGCGATGGTCATGCTCGCCGCCACCCGCAGCCGTGAGTCCCGCCGGTCGCGCAGCGCCCGCGCACCCGCGTCGAAGGCGGCCGCCGCCTCCACCACCCGGCGGGCCCAGTCCGTCACCAGGGCGCCCGCGTCCGTGAGCCTGGAGCCGCGCGGGGAGCGGTCGACCAGGGCGACGCCCAGTTGCCGTTCCATGGAGCGGATGCGGCTGCTGGCGGCCGGCTGGGTGATGCCGACCTCCCGCGCCGCCGCCCCGAGACTGCCCAGGCGCGCCACGGCCAGCAGCAGTTCCAGCGCGCCGAGATCCGGCACCCGGTGCGCCAGTGAGCCGGCGGGGCGGCCGTCGTCCGTCGCGTACTCCTCGCTCATAAGGCCAGTTTATGCCCTCATAGACATGAACTCCCTGGTCAGCGGCGCCCGGGGGCGGGACGGTGAGGTCATGGTCACCGCAGCCCATTCCCTGCCCGCCAGCCGCGTCCGGCACCTCGGTCCCAACTGGTACGCCTCCGTCATGGGGACCTCCGTCGTCGGCACGGCCGGTGCCGCACTCCCCCTGCACATTCCTGGGCTGCGCGAGGTGTGCACGGCCGTCTGGGCGCTGGCCCTCCTCCTGCTGCTGACCCTGCTGACCGCCCGCGCCCGGCACTGGACCCACCACCGCGACCAGGCCCGTGCCCACCTCCTCGACCCGGCCATGGCCCCCTTCTACGGCTGTCTGTCCATGGCCCTGCTTGCGGTGGGCGGCGGCGCCCTGACGGTCGGCCGGGACTGGATCGGCACCGGTCCTGCCGTCGCGCTCGACGCGGTCCTGTTCACCGTCGGTACGGCGGTCGGGCTCGCGGCCGCCGTGGCCGTGCCGTACCTGATGGCCGTGCACCACCGCGTCCAGGCCGCCCAGGCCACCCCGGTCTGGCTGCTGCCGCTCGTCGCGCCGATGGTCTCCGCCGCGCTCGGTCCGCTGCTGGTGCCGCATCTGCCGCCGGGGCAGCCCCGGGAGACACTGCTGCTGGCGTGCTTCGCGCTGTTCGGGCTGAGCCTGCTGGCCACGCTGCTGATGCTGCCGCTGGTCTTCGCCCGGCTGATCACCTCGGGCCCGCTGCCGCTCGCCCTCACCCCGACCCTGTTCCTGGTCCTCGGCCCGCTCGGGCAGTCCACCACCGCCGTCGGCCTGATCGCGGACGCGGCTCCCCGGGTCGTACCGGCCCCGTACGACCGCGGATTCGCCGTGTTCGCGCTGCTCTACGGCGTGCCGGTCATGGGGTTCGCGCTGCTGTGGCTGGCGCTCGCGGCCGCGCATGTGGTGCGGGCCCGACGGCAGGGCATGGGCTTCGCCATGACCTGGTGGGCGTTCACCTTCCCCGTGGGCACCTGTGTCACCGGCGCCGCCGCACTCGCCCGGCACACCGGGCTCGCCGGGTACGAGGCCCTCACCGTCGCCCTGTACGGCATCCTGGTCGCCGCATGGCTCGCGGCCGCGTCGGGGACGGTGCGGGGGCTGCTCAGCGGTGAGCTGCTCGCAGGGCCTCGGCCAGCACCCGTGGCGCCTCTGCCAGCGACGGTCCGTACCAGGTCAGGTGCCGTCCGCTGACCAGGGCGCAGGGCAGGCCCGGGAAGGCCTCGGGGCCGTCGTCCGCGGTGAAGCGGTAGGGCTCGTCCGGCAGCACCACGACCTCCGGGGCCACCGCCCGCAGCTCCTCCAGTGGCACGCGGGGATAGCGTTCGGGGTGCGTGGCGTACAGGTGGTGCACGCCGAGACGGGCCAGCACGTCACCCGCGAAGGTGTCCCTGCCCAGGACCATCCAGGGGCGGCGCCAGATCGGCACGACCGCCGTCGTACGGCTCCCGGGCTCGGGCAGCCCGGTCCAGGCGGCCTCCGCCTCGTCCAGCCAGGACGGCCGGGCCGCGCCGCACGCGGTCAGCACCCGCTCCAGCTCCCGGAAGGCCTGCGGTACGGTCCGCACCTCGGTGACCAGCACCTCCAGGCCCGCCGCACGCAGGGCGTCCAGGTCGGGGGCGCGGTTCTCCTCCTCGTTGGCGATCACCAGATCGGGCGCGAGCGCGAGAATCCGGTCCGGGTCCGGGTTCTTCGTGCCGCCGATGCGGGTGACGTCCAGGTCCGCCGGACGGTCGCACCAGTCAGTGGCACCGACGAGGACTCCGGGCAGCGTCACGGCGACGGCCTCGGTGAGGGACGGGACCAGGGAGACGACCCGCACTAACGGGGCCGGTCCTGCACGGCCTCGATGTGCTCGGCGACCGCCACCACGATGACCCGCGTGTCAGGGACAGTCGCCCGCCAGCGATGCCGGACTCCGCCAGTGAGGTAAAGGGTGTCGCCGCGGCCGAGCCGATACGCCCGGCCCTCGGCCTCGATCTCGACCGCGCCGTCGGCGACGTACATCAGCTCGTCGTTGCGGTGCTGGAACTCGCGGCCGGCCTCGTGGTCGCCGGTGAACTCGGAGGCGTGCAACTGGTGGTGACCGCGCACCAGGGAGCGGGTGCGGGGGTCGAAGTCGCCCTCGGCGACGGGCTCGGCGCGGACGACGTCCACGCTGCAGGCCGGGTCGGCGGCGGCGAGGAGTTCCACGGCCGTGGTGCGCAGGGCGTCGGCCAGCTTCTCCAGGGACGTGCGGCTCGGACGGGCCCGGTCGTTCTCGACCTGGCTGAGGAAGGGCACCGAGAGGCCACTGCGCTCGGCCACGACGGCGAGGGTGAGTTCCAGCGCACGGCGACGCCGCCGGACGGCCGCGCCCACCCGCACAGGCTGTTGCTCTTTGTGGTCGCCCATCGCTCCGGCTCCCTCCTTCACTCGTCGTGCCGCCGACAGGGTGTCCACCGCCGGACACACCTCTGATGAGTTGTCTGCACCCTACGCATGTTCGGCAAACCGTTTCATGCGGCCGTCACATCCCTGACACGCCGGTGGGCCCGCACCCCCATGGTTCGCGCCAGTGCGGCCGCTCGCCGTGCGGGACGGGTCTCCCCTGGTTCAAGGCCGGAGCGGGCCTCGGTGTTCCCGCCGGGGCAGGGTCCATAGCGCTCCGTGGTTGGCCGGATCCTTCCCGTAGAGGATTCTCCCGGGAGTCGGCGCTCGGATACGCCACGAGGGGTGGATCCGTGGGCGGCAGGTGACCGTCAGTGCCGTACGGCATGATGCGACCGTGACCGGACGACTCATGCTTCTCGACACCGCATCGCTCTACTTCCGCGCCTACTTCGGCGTGCCGGACTCCGTGCGGGCGCCCGACGGCACACCGGTGAACGCCGTGCGCGGGCTGCTGGACTTCATCGACCGGCTGGTCCAGGACCACCGGCCGGAGAAACTGGTGGCCTGCATGGACGCCGACTGGCGGCCGCAGTGGCGGGTGGACCTGATCCCCACCTACAAGGCGCACCGGGTCGCCGAGGAGCACGAGGGCGCGCCGGACGAGGAGGAGGTGCCGGACACGCTCACCCCTCAGGTGCCGGTGATCGAGGCCGTGCTGGACGCGGTCGGCATCGCCCGGGTCGGGGTCGCGGACTACGAGGCCGACGACGTGATCGGCACATTTACCGCGCGCGCCGACGGACCGGTGGACATCGTCACCGGCGACCGCGACCTGTATCAGCTCGTCGACGACGAGCGCGGCATCCGCGTGCTGTACCCACTGAAGGGTGTCGGCACGCTGCAGCTGACCGACGAGGCGGTGCTGCGCGAGAAGTACGGGGTCGACGGGCGGGGGTACGCGGATCTGGCGTTGCTGCGCGGCGACCCGAGCGACGGCCTGCCGGGTGTGTCCGGGATCGGCGAGAAGACGGCCGCCAAGCTGCTCGCCGAGTTCGGCGACCTGGCCGGGATCATGGCGGCGGTCGACGACCCGAAGGCGAAGCTCACGCCGTCGCAGCGCAAGCGGCTGACCGAGGCCCGGCCGTATGTCGCGGTCGCGCCGAAGGTGGTGCGGGTGGCCGACGACGTCCCGCTGCCGGACGTCGACACCGCGCTGCCGCGCAGCCCACGGGATCCGGCGGGCCTGGAGGCGCTGGCGGCACGCTGGGGGCTGGGGGGCTCCCTGCAGCGGCTGCTGACGACGCTGGGGGAGTGATTCCGACCGGAATATTCCGGCAAAACGCGTTCACCAAGCCCTCCTGGAAGCCGTGTTCACCGGAGAGAGATGCTAACTTAGGTAAACCTAACCAATGCAGCAGGAGGCCGTGATGGCAGAGCGTCCGGGACGAAAGCCACGCAAGCCGCACACCGCCCAGGTGGTACGCACCGAGCGGCTGACCCCGCACATGCAGCGTGTGGTGCTCGGCGGCGAGGGCCTCGCCGGTTTCGCCGCGGACACCTGCACCGACCACTATGTGAAGCTGCTGTTCGGCCCTCCTGGCGTGACCTACCCGGAGCCCTTCGACCTGGAGCGGATCCGCGCGGAGTTCCCCCGTGGGCAGTGGCCGGTGACGCGGACCTACACCGTGCGTGCCTGGGATCCCGAGCACCGCGAGCTGACCCTGGACTTCGTGATCCACGGCGACGAGGGTCTGGCCGGGCCGTGGGCGACCCGCGTACAGCCCGGTGAGAGCGTGCGCTTCATGGGTCCCGGCGGTGCCTACGCGCCCGACCCGAGCGCCGACTGGCATCTGCTCGTCGGTGACGAGAGCGCGCTGCCCGCGATCGCCCGAGCCCTGGAGACGCTGCCCTCCGGCGCCCGTGCGCACGCCTTCGTGGAGGTGTCCGGTCCCGAGGAGGAGCAGAAGATCGACTCCGAGGTGGAGGTCGTCTGGGTGCACCGCGGGGACCGGCCGGTGGGCGAGGCCCTGGTGGCGGCCGTGCACGCGCTGGAATTCCCCGGGGGCCGGATGCACGCGTTCGTGCACGGCGAGGCGAGCTTCGTGAAGGAGCTGCGCCGGCTGCTCCGGGTCGAGCTGCAGATCCCGCGCGAGGACCTGTCGATCTCCGGCTACTGGCGCCTCGGCCACAACGAGGACGGCTGGCAGGCCTCCAAGCGGGAGTGGAACGCCCGCATCGAGGCCGAGCAGGAGAGCGACGGCGCGGCGGCGGCCTGAACACTGCGGGAGCGGCGGCACCCTGACGGGGTGCCGCCGCTCTCGTCTGCCGTCCGAGCGGCCTCGTACCCTTGACCGATGAGACGCCGTACCCCGCCCCCGCCCGCCCCGCTCCCTCAGCGTGACGGTGTCGACCCGGTGCGGGTGCGTCTGCCGTTCGGCGGGGTGTGGGCGACCGTCCGGGAGCATCTCGTGGAGCGGCTGACGGGGGCCGGGCCCGGGGTGGTCGAGGAGATGTTCGACGCGGGGCTCGTCGTGGGCGCCGACGGGCGGGCGGTGGCACCGGACGCGCCGTACGAGCCGGGGATGTTCGTGTGGTTCCACCGCGAGCTGCCCGCCGAGGTGCCGGTGCCGTTCCCGGTGGAGGTGGTCCACCGGGACGCGCACATCGTCGTGGCCGACAAGCCGCACTTCCTCGCGACGACCCCGCGCGGCACGCATGTCACCCAGACCGTGCTGGCCCGGCTGCGGACCGAGCTGGACATCCCGTCGCTGTCCGCCGCGCACCGGCTGGACCGGCTCACCGCCGGTCTCGTGCTGTTCACGGTGCGGCCCGAGGAGCGCGGCGCGTACCAGACGCTGTTCGCGGACCGGCTGGTCCGCAAGGAGTACGAGGCGATCGCGCCGTACGACGCCTCGCTCGCCCTGCCCCGGACCGTGCGCAGCCGGATCCTGAAGGAGCGCGGCATCCCGGCAGCGCGGGAGGTCGAGGGCGAGCCGAACGCCGTGACCCGGGTGGAGCTGGCCGAGCACCGGGCCGCGCTGGGCCGGTACCGGCTCGTCCCGGAGACGGGGCAGACCCACCAGCTGCGGGTGCACCTGAGCGCGCTGGGCGTCCCCATCCTCGGCGACCCGCTGTACCCGGAGGTGACCGCCCCCGTACCGCCCGGCGACTTCCGGCGTCCGCTGCAACTGCTCGCACGGAGGCTGGAGTTCACCGATCCGGTGACGGGGGCGGAGCACACGTTCGTCAGCGGGCGGACGCTGGAGGCCTGGCACTCGCCCGAGCGGTGGGCCGGCCAGGAGCCGTGACCGCGCTCCCCGCGCTCATTCCCCCCGCCACCAGCGCAGCATCCGCTGCCACACGTTCTGGCGGCGAGGCTGCACCGGTGCCACGGGTGCCGGCTCGGGGGCGGGGCGGGGGATCGCCGGGGCGGGCTCCGACGTGGGGGCCGGTTCCGTGCGGACGAAGCCCACCTGCCAGGTGGCGCGCTGGGCCGGGATGTGGGAAGGGCTGGGCGGGAGGCCGACGTCCTGCTGGGGCTTCGGTTCGAAGCGCACCGGCAGGGCCACCAGGTGCCGGGAGGCGATGGACGACCGCCAGCGCAGGTCCTCCTCGGCGCAGTCCAGCTGGATGTCCGAGAGCCGTGTCAGCAGGGCGTCCACGCCGACGTCGGCGATGGCACGGCCGATGTCCTGGCCGGGACACTCGTGGGGGCCGCCGCCGAAGGCGAGGTGGGAGCGGTTGCCCTGCATGTTGGCGGACAGGTCGGGCCGCACCCGAGGGTCCACGTTGCCCGGGGCGGGCGCGAAGAGCAGCCCGTCGCCCTTGCGGATGCGCTGGCCGCCCAGCTCGGTGTCCTGCTTGGCGAAGTAGCCGAGGACGGTGCTGAACGGCGGCTCGTCCCACAGGGACTGCTCGATCGCCTCCGGCACGGTCATCTGGCCGCCGTTGAGCTGGGCGCGGAAGCCCGGCTCGGTGAGGACCATGCGCAGCGCGTTGGCGAGCAGGTTGGCGGTGGCCTCGTAGGCCGCGAAGAGGACGAGGCGCAGGTGTTCGCGGACCTCCTCGTCGGTCAGTCCCGCGGGGTGGGTGATGAGGTGACTGGTGAAGTCGTCGTCCGGCCGGGCGCGGCGGCGGGTGGTGAGCCGGCTCAGCGCGTCCATGACGTACGCATGGCTCTGGATGGCGGTCTCGGTGCCCTTGAGCGCGTCGCGGGCGGCCTGCACCATCCGGTCGTTGTACTCCTCGGGCATGCCGAGGATCTCGCACATGATGGCCATCGGCAGGTGCTCGGCGAACTGGGAGACCAGGTCGGCTTGGCCACGTTCGCAGAAGTCGTTGACCAGCTCCTGGGTGTAGCGGCCGATGTGGCGGCGCATGCTGCGGTGGTCGATGGTCGACATGGCGCCGGTGACCGCCGCGCGCAGCCGCTGGTGCTCGTCGCCCTCGGCGTGCGAGCAGATGGGCTGCCAGGCGATGTGCGGCATGAGCGGGTGGTCGGGTTTGACCATGCCCTCCTGCAGCGGGGTCCAGATCCGGCTGTCGCGGGCGTACTGGGAGGGGCTGCGGACCAGGTGCAGGTTCTCGGCGTGCCCGAGGACCACCCACATCGGTACGTCCTCGTGGAGCAGCACGGGCGCGACGGTGCCGTGCTCCTCCCGCAGCCGCTCGTAGAGGTCGTCCAGGTCCGCCGCGTCGGGGCCGTAGAGCCGGTGCAGTCCTCCGGGACCGAGGCCGTGCGCCGGGCAGCCGGGGGGCGGGCCGGCGGTGGGCTCGGTGCCGGTGAGGGATTGGGGTTCAGGCGTCACAGTGTCGCTCCGGAGCGGAAGGCGGGGGGTCGGATGCGGGTCAGGTGAGGGCGCCGGACATGGCGAGCGAGTGCAGGAAGCGCATCAGGGTCATCAGCACGTCCTTGCTGGAGGCCCGGCGGCGCACGTCGCAGTCGATGATCGGGATCTCCGGGGCCAGGTCCAGCGCGGTGCGCAGCTCCTCGATGGGGTAACGAGGCGCGTCGGGGAAGGAGTTGATGGCGACGACGAACGGAACGCCGCGTTCCTCCAGGCGTCCCATGACGTCGAAGCTGACTTCCAGGCGGCGGGTGTCGACCAGGACGACCGCACCGAGCGCGCCCTCGAACAGGCCGTTCCACAGGAACCAGAAGCGCTCCTGGCCGGGGGTCCCGAAGAGGTAGAGCACCAGCTTGTCGGTGATGCTGATGCGGCCGAAGTCCATGGCCACGGTGGTGGCGGTCTTGGACTCGGAGCCGTAGTTGTCGTCGACCCCGATACCGGCCTGGGTCATGGTCTCCTCGGTGGTCAGCGGTCTGATCTCGCTGACCGAACCGACCATGGTGGTCTTGCCGACGCCGAACCCGCCCACGATCACGATCTTCACCGCGGCCTGGGCCGTGTGCGGGAGGTGATCCTCGGTGCGTGGGCCGGGGATGGTGTCAGAGCCGTTGAAGTCCATGCATCACCGCTTCGAGGAGTGAACGGTCCGGGAGCGCCTTGCGGACGATCGGGGCGCGGGCCTGCACCAGTTCGTTCGTGATCAGCTCGGTGATCAGGACGGTCATCGCGCTGAACGGCAGGTTGAGGTAGGCCGAGAGCTCGGCCACGGACAGGGGGGCGGTACAGAGCTGGATCACTGCCGCCTCCTCCGGTGAGGCTGACGGCGGTGGCGCGGAACGCGCCACGATTAAGGTGACCAGGTCGAGTTCGGCCCGGCTGCCATCCGCGGTGTCGGCGATGGCGTACAGCCGTTCGGGGTTCCCGGGCTTCTCCTCGCCGTCCGCCGGTGCGGGGGGCGGCGGCGGAGGCGGCAGTTGGTGCGGCAGGCGCCGTTTGCGTTGCGGAGGAGTCATACGGTCTGCCCGTTGCGCCGGGGCGGACTGGTGAGATGGGCTCCGATCCGGACGACGAGGTCGCGCATCATGCCGGCCATCCGACCCGGCTCGCAGGTCACGTCGGCGAGCACGGCGAGGTAGGCGTTGGCGCCGGCGTCCATGAGGTAGAAGTAGCCGCCCTCGATCTCGATGACGACGAGCTTCATGTCGCCGGCTCCCTCGATCTCCTGAATGATGGCGCCGGCGAGGCTCTGAACACCCGCGCAGGCGGCGGCCACCCGGTCCGCGGCGTCGGGGTCGCCGCCGTAGCGGGCGATGCGCAGTCCGTCGGCGGAGAGGACCACGATCATCTGGACGCCCGGTACGCCGTCGTTGAGCTGCTTGAGCATCCAGTCGAAGTTGCCTCGTTGCTGGATCACTTGAGGTTCCCCTCGTCGTCGGTGGCGCCCTCGATGGCGGTGTCCGAATCGTTGAGCAGGTGCAGGTACTTGGTGGGGTTCCGCGTGAAGTCGGTCAGTTCGGGCGCGGTGGCGTCCTCGGGCATGCCCTTCCTCAGGCCGTTCCAGAAGTCGTCGACCCACATGCCCGGCGGCCGGTCCCGGAGCTTCTGGATCTCGGGGTCGATCTCGGGCTCGGGCTCGGGTTCGGGCTTGTGCTGGGACCAGATGGTCGGCCTGCCCTCGCGCTCGGCGCGCTCGATGGCGGCCTGTTCGGCGTACCGCTGGCTGAGCGGGGTCTTCACCCGGCTGCGGCGCTGCGGCAGACCGCCGGCCGTCCACTCGGTGACCTCGGGGACGTCGTCCTCCATCGAGATCCCGGCGGGGATGCGGGGGCTGGTGGGGCGGCGCTTCTTGGGCCTGCGCTTCGGGCCCTCCACAGCGCCGAGTTCGGGCTTGGGCACGCCGGTGGCACCGATGCCGTGGGCGGCGCCGACGCCGGGCTCGGTGGTGGTCATGACGCGCGGTACGACGAGGATCGCGCGGACGCCGCCGTAGGCGGAGGCGCGCAGCGAGACCTGCATGTCGAACGCCTTGCACAGCCGGCCGACGACGGCGAGGCCGAGCCGCGGGTTCGAGCCCAGGTTCTCCGCGTCGTCGCCCGCCATGGCGTCGTAGATCGCCTTCTCGATGCGGGCGCGGCCTTCCTCGCTGAGGCTGACGCCGGCGTCCTCGATCTCGATGACGAGGCCGGTCTGCACCTCGGCGGCGGTGACGTGCACCTTGGTCGACGGCGGCGAGTAGCGGGTGGCGTTGTCGAGGAGTTCGGCGGCCGCGTGGAGGAGCGGCTCGACGGACGTGCCCTTGATGTTGATGTTGACGATGGAGTTCAGCTCGATGCGCCGGTACTCCAGGATCCGGGACATGGCACCGCGCAGCACGCTGTACAGCGAGACGGGCAGCGGCCACTGACGGCCGGGGCGGCCGCCGCCGAGCACGGAGATGGTGTCGGCGAGGCGGCCGATCAGTGCGGTGCCGTGGTCGATGCGCAGCAGGTCGTCGAAGACCTCGGGGTTGCGGCCGTGGTCCTCCTCCATCTCCCGCAGTTCGTTGGCCTGCTGGTGGACGATGGCCTGGATCCGGCGGGCGATGCTGACGTAGGAGCGCTCGGTGGCGTCGCGCATCGAGATCTCGAAGTCGGCGCCCTTCAGCGCCGTGCGCAGCAGGGTGCGCTGCGACTCGGGCATGTGGCGCAGTTCGGGGTCGTTGTCGACGACCTTGCGCATCACCTCCCTGAGCGGTTCGCCGTGGCGCAGCCGGAGGAGCGCGGTGGGCAGGACGTCGCCGCCGAGACGGACGATCTCCGCGTCGTGGGCGGCGAGGCGGCGCTCCAGATACGCGGTGTGACGGGCGTGCTCGGCCTGGGCCTCGCGGAGTCTGCGTCCGCGGCGGACGGCTTCGGCGGCGGTGGCGAGGACCAGCAGCAGGGCCACGGCCCCGCACCCGCCGACGGCGATCCGGGCCGAGGCCGGCGCCAGGGCGACCGCCGCCGCGGTCGCCGCGGCCATCACTATGGCCGGCAGCAACAGCACGCGCGCATAAGGACGTTCACGGCCGCCGGGAGGCTTTTGAACACTCACCATGGATGCCTTCTGAGACGAGTCGGCTGGGTGTCAGGGGAGCTTGCGGGGGGAAGAGTCATGGAACCGAAGGGATCATCGGGAAGTTTGGGAACAGGCGCACGAATTCACCTCAACTCGGTGCGCCGCGGGCGAGCTTAGTCCGACCGGATCATCGCCGTGTCATATTCGGCAAGCACCTGAAATCGCCCACGCAACAGGAGTACGCTCGGTCCCATTTACACGCTTGGCGATCATTCGAACACACCACGTGACGGCGTACGGGCGTACGAAAACTACTCACCGTGATGAGTGAAAAGACGGCTCGGACTCCGGCGATCCGGATGACGCTCTCGACGCCGGATCGAAGAGCGCACACTGGACGTCGAGGAGCACGCATGCCCCCTACCGTGTCCCGGGTGCGCGCCGCGTACGCCCGGATCGAGGCCGTCGACCGCCCCGACGTCTGGATCGACCTGCGTCCGCCCGAGGAAGCCGTGGCGGAGGCGCGGGCGCTCGACGCGCGCGTGGCCGCCGGGGAGCCCCTCCCCCTCGCCGGCCGCCTGTTCGCCGCGAAGGGCAACATCGACGTCCACGGGCTGCCCACGACGGCCGGCTGCCCGGCGTACGCCTACGACCCCCCGGCCGACGCCCCGGTCGTCGCGCGTCTGCGCGCGGCGGGCGCGATCGCCCTCGGGACGACCAACCTCGACCAGTTCGCGACGGGCCTGACCGGCACCCGGTCCCCCTACGGCCCGGTACGCAACGCCCACGACCCGGCGAGGGTCAGCGGCGGCTCCAGCGCCGGCTCGGCGGTCGCGGTGGCCCTCGGCATCGTCGACTTCGCGCTCGGCACCGACACCGCGGGCTCGGGCCGGGTGCCGGCCGCCTTCAACGGCATCGTCGGCATCAAGCCCACCCGCGGCCTCGTCCCGACGCAGGGCGTGGTCCCGGCCTGCGCCTCGATCGACTGCGTGACGGTGCTCGCCCGCACGCTCCCGGAGGCCGAGCAGGCCCTGTCCCTCATGGCGTCCCCACCCGCCCGCACCGTGCCACCCCTCCCCCGGCGGACCCCCGGCCCCTGGCGCATCGCGGTCCCGTCCCGCGAGGGGCTCGGCGATCTGGACGAGGGCTGGGCCGAGGCCTACGAGCACGCCGTGGAGCGACTGCGTGAGGCGGGCGCATCAGTACGGCAGATCGACCTCGCACCCTTCACGGAAGCAGGCGCGATGCTCTACGAGGGCGCGTTCGTGGCCGAGCGCTACACGGCGGTGGGCGCCTTTGTCGACAAGTTGATCGCCCAGGGCGGGGAAGGCCTGGACCCCACGGTCGCCGGCATCATCACCCGCGCCCGTGGCATCCCGGCCCACCAGCTCTTCGGCGACCAGGCCCGCCTCGCCGACCTGCGCTCAAGGGCCCTCACCGAACTGGCCGACGCCGACGCCCTCCTGCTCCCGACCGCACCGGGCCACCCCACGCTCACCGAGGTGGCCGCCGATCCCCTGGGCATCAACGCCCGCCTGGGCCGCTTCACCAGCTCCACGAACCTCTTCGACCTGGCGTCGGTCGCCGTACCCGCGGGCGAGGCGGGCGGCCTCCCCTTCGGCGTGACACTGACGGGCCCGGCATTCACCGACACCCACCTGGCCGAACTCGCCACCTACCTGACGCACCTGCCAACGGACCATCACCCCACCGACGAGTAGGCGACGACTCCCCGCAGCAACTGATCAACAGCCTTACGCGCAGCCTTGGCCACAGTCGAGCCCTCCGCAGGAGAAGCCGCCGAGATCTGCCCAAGGACATCGATGACCTGCTTGCACCACCGCACGAAGTCACCCGCAGGCATCTCAGCCTCCCGCAGCACCTCATCGAGCGCCGTCCCCGAGGCCCACATGTACGCGGCCCAGGCGAAGCCGAGGTCCGGCTCGCGCTGGCCGACGCCCTCGGTCTGGGTGATCCGGAACTCCTCCTCCAGACCGTCCAGCCGACCCCAGATCCGCACCATCTCGCTGAGCGCGGCCTTCGCCTTGCCCGAGGGCAGCTTGGGCGCCATGGCGTCGTCGCCGACCCGGGCCTCGTACACCAACGCCGAGACACATGCGGCGAGTTCGGCCGGGCCGAGGCCCTCCCAGACGCCCTCGCGCAGGCACTCACTGGCCAGCAGGTCGAGTTCGCCGTAGAGCCGGGCGAGCCGCTTGCCGTGCTCGGTGACCTCGTCACCGCGCAGGTAGTCCAGCTCGGTCAGCAGCGCGACGATCCGGTCGAAGGTCCGCGCGATGGTGTTCGTGCGGCCCTCGATGCGGCGCTCCAGCTGTGAGGTGTCCCGCAGCAGCCGGTGGTACCGCTCGGCCCAACGGGCGTGGTCCTCCCGGTCGTTGCACCCGTGGCACGGATGGGCCCGGATCGCCGTGCGCAGCTGGGCGATCTCGCGGTCGTCGGCGGCCTGGGACCGTTTCTTGCGGGCCCGCTCCGGCGGGATGTGCCCGGCCTTGGTGCGCAGCGCCGAGGCGAGGTCCCGACGGGACTGCGGCGAGCGCGGGTTGAAGCTCTTCGGGATCCGCATCCGGTCCAGCGGCTCGACCGGCACCGGGAAGTCCATCGCCGCCAGCCGCTTGACCTGCCGTTCGGCGGTCAGCACCAGCGGGCGCGGACCGTCGTGGTGGTCGAAGCCGCGGTGGCCGTTGGAGCGGCCGGCCGGGAGCCCCGGGTCCAACACCAGTGCCAGCCCCGCGTACTTGCCCGTGGGCACGTGGATGACGTCGCCCGGCTTGAGCCGCTCCAGGGCGACGGCGGCCTCGGCACGCCGTTGGCTGGCCCCCTGCCGGGCCAGCTCGGTCTCGCGGTCCTTCAGTTCGCGGCGCAGTCGCGCGTACTCCTCGAAGTCGCCGAGGTGGCAGGTCATGGAGGCCTTGTAGCCCTCCAGGCCCTCCTCGTTGCGCTGCACCTGCCGGGAGATCCCGACGACCGACTTGTCGGCCTGGAACTGCGCGAAGGAGGTCTCCAGCAGCTCGCGCGAGCGGTGCCGGCCGAACTGCTCGACCAGGTTGACCGCCATGTTGTACGACGGCTTGAAGCTGGAGCGCAGCGGGTACGTGCGGGTGCCCGCGAGACCGGCGAGGTGCTCGGGGCTCATCCCGCGCTGCCACAGCACCACGGCATGGCCCTCGACGTCGATGCCACGCCGGCCCGCGCGCCCCGTCAACTGGGTGTACTCACCGGGCGTGATGTCGGCGTGCTGCTCGCCGTTCCACTTGACGAGCTTCTCCAGGACCACCGAGCGGGCGGGCATGTTGATGCCGAGGGCGAGGGTCTCGGTCGCGAACACGGCCTTGACCAGTCCGCGCACGAACAGCTCCTCGACGACCTCCTTGAAGGCCGGCAGCATGCCCGCGTGATGGGCGGCGATGCCCCGCTCCAGGCCCTCCAGCCATTCGTAGTAGCCGAGGACGTGCAGGTCCTCGGACGGGATCGCGGCGGTGCGCTCCTCGACCAGCGCGCGGACCTTCTCCCGCGCCTCCTCGTCGTTGAGCCTCAGGCCCGCGTACAGGCACTGCTGGACGGCGGCCTCGCAGGCGGCGCGGCTGAAGATGAAGGTGATCGCGGGCAGCAGGCCCTCGGAGTCGAGGCGCTCGATGACCTCGGGCCGGCCCGGCGTCCACACGCGCGAGCGCTGTCTGCGCTCCCGCTCGCGGTCGGCCTCGCGCATCGCGCGGCCCCTGCGGCGGTCCTGGTACGAGGGCCGGGTGGCCTCCATGCGGGCGAGGCGGGCGAGGTCGGGGTTGACGGCCTTCCTGTGGCCCTCGCCCTCCTCGAACAGGTCGTACATCCGGCGCCCGGCGAGCACGTGCTGGAACAGGGGCACGGGCCGGTGCTCGGAGACGATCACCTCGGTGTCACCACGGACGGTGTCCAGCCAGTCACCGAACTCCTCGGCGTTGGACACGGTCGCCGACAGCGACACCAGGGTCACCGACTCGGGCAGGTGGATGATCACTTCCTCCCAGACGGCGCCGCGGAAGCGGTCCGAGAGGTAGTGCACCTCGTCCATGACCACATAGCCGAGGCCGAGGAGGGTCTGCGAGCCGGCGTACAGCATGTTCCGCAGCACCTCGGTGGTCATCACGACCACCGGGGCGTCGGAGTTGATGCTGTTGTCGCCGGTGAGCAGGCCGACCATGCCGTCTCCGTAACGACGGCACAGGTCGGCGTACTTCTGGTTCGACAGCGCCTTGATGGGTGTCGTGTAGAAGCACTTCTTGCCCTGCTGGAGGGCGAGGTGGACGGCGAACTCGCCCACGATCGTCTTGCCCGAGCCGGTGGGGGCGGCCACCAGCACACCCTTCCCCTCTTCGAGGGCCTGGCAGGCCTCGATCTGGAAGGGGTCGAGGCCGAAGTCGTACATCTCGCGGAAGGACGCGAGCGCGGTGGCCTGCTCGACTGCCCGCCTCCGGGCTGCCGCGTACCGCTCGGCCGGTGAGAGATCCTCTGTCATCGTGCTTTCGAGCGTACCGGGCGGCACTGACAACAGGACGATCATTATCCGGATCTTGGGTTGTTCAACAACGACGGATGCCCCCGTCCTCGGGGACGGGGGCATCGCGTTGCGGCTCGGTGCGGAGGCTCAGGTCACGTCGTCGTAGCCGTTGACCCGGTCCGTGCTCGTCTGCTCGGGCAGGGCCCGGGCGGCCGGGACGGGCTCGACGTCGCCGATGTCCTCGGGCGTGAGGTCCAGCTCGGAGGCCTCGTCATCGGCGGGTCCCGCGGCCTCGCGCCGCGCCCTGCGCCGGTCGTTGAGCAGCGAGATGGACACGGCGATGAAGAACAGCGCCCAGATCGGCGCCGCCAGCGCCAGCATCGTCCCCGGGTCGGGGCTGGGCGTGGCGACGGCCGCGAAGGCGGCGATACCGACGATCATGCCGCGCCACCAGCCGAGCATCCGCCGGCCGGACAGGACGCCGGTGAGGTTGAGCATGACCAGCAGCAACGGCATCTCGAAGGCGATACCGAAGACGACGATCATGCGGGTGACCAGATCGAGCAGGTCGTCCAGCGGCAGCAGGTTCTCGGCACCGCTGGGCGTCAGGTCGATCATCACCTTCGCCGTCATGGGCAGCACGTGGTAGGCGAGGTAGCCGCCGCCGAGGAAGAGCGGGAAGCCGAATCCGACGAACGCGTAGGCGTACTTCTTCTCGTGCCGGTGCAGGCCGGGCGCGACGAACGCCCACAGCTGGTAGAGCCAGATCGGCGCCGCCAGTACGATGCCCGCCGTCAGCGCGACCTTCAGGGCCAGTGTGAACGGCGCCAGCAGACCGCTGACCGTGATGTGCGCACAGTGGGCGTCCTTGGACTTGGCCAGCTCGCCGAAGGTCTGCGAGCACCCGATCGAGTCCAGCACCGGCTTGGTGACGAAGTTGATGATGTCCTTGTAGAAGAATGCCGCCACCACTGTGACGACAAGGATCGCCAGGACACCCTTCGCGAGCCGGTTGCGCAGCTCACGCAAGTGATCCGCGAGCGGCATCCGCCCCTCGGGATCCGTCTCCTTCTTGCGGGCAGACTTGAGCAACCCACATCCTCATCTCGTGCAGTGGACCGGATGCCCCCGGTCCTCGCGTCAGCGCTGGGTCGTGTCGGTCGGCTCGTTGACCGGGCGGGAGCTGGTCACGTCGCCGGGCGCGGCCTGGATCGTGCGCTGAGCGGGGGTCTGCTCCTCGGCGGGCTGGGCGGAGGGGGCGGGCTGCTTGCCTTCGTCCTTCATCGCCTTGGCCTCGCTCTTCAGGATGCGCGCGGACTTGCCGAGCGAGCGCGCCATGTCCGGAAGTTTCTTGGAGCCGAACACAAGGACGATCACCAGAATCAGGAGCACCAGGTGCCACGGCTCAAGTGCGTTGCGGAACATGACTCTTCACCTTCTCACTGAGGCGGGGCGGCAGGGCATTTCCGACCGGTCGGACAAGTGTCCGACCAGCGTGCTGGCAGCGATCGTAACGCCCGGGGGTGAACGTAGAACAATCCCCGTGCGTACTCCCGCTCTCTGCGGACCGCGCCTCGTTCTCCGGGCCGCGATCAGCAGCGTACCTGGCCCGACCGGCGAGGCGACAGGGCGAAGTGGCCCAAAGCGCGCCACCGACGAGTCTCACAGCGTGTCCACGGCGCGGGCCGCGCTGACCGCCGCCCGCTCCAGGTCCTCGGCCGCCCTGTTGATACGGCGCGCGGAGGCCGAGACCTGCTCCCCGAGGCGCCGTGCCTCCAGGAAGACCCGGACGGCGAGCACCCCCAGGACGGCGAGACCCAGGAAACCCACGGCAACCGCGAACATCGGCCAGAACATGACGTCGAGCCTAGACGGTCCTACACCGTGGAGTGCAGCCGCAGGGTCCTGACGCCGCCGCCGGTGAGCAGCTCGACGATGCGTTCCCCGGCCGGCTTGCGCACCGAGGAGCCGCAGTCGGGGCAGGTGAAGGAGTAGAACGTCGTCCGGCTCGTGGCGCCGATGGCCAGGCGCAGGGAGCTCGCGGCGAGCTCGAAGCGGCCCCGGCAGTCCGGGCAGCCGGCCTTGAACACCACGGGGACCACTCTCTTCATCCCGGCGAAAGCGGCCGCCACCGTCATTTCCCCAGCACCGGACCCCGGAGACTCGTTCAAAGCCCTCGCTCCTGCCTGTCGTCCTGCCCGTCGATCCCACCGTCGTGAACACCGTGCGCCGCCGTCGGCGGTGTGTCGTACGCCGCCAGGGCCTCGCGGGCCGCCCTGCGGGCGCTGTCGGCCAGCTCGGGCGGCGAGACGATCCTGCCGTCGCGGCCCAGGCGCAGGGCCAGCCTGCGCAGGGAGGCCGGATCGGGGGTGCGCAGAGTGATACGCAGCCCGCCGTCGGGAAGCTCATCGGCGCTGTCGTGCGGGTAGTACTCGGCCACCCAGCGGCCGCCGGGGCCGACCTCGATCACGACCTCCGGGTCCTCGGCGGCCGGCTGCACCAGGGCCTCGGAGAGGTCCCGCAACTCGATCTCCGGCGGCGCGGAGGGCTCGTCCAGGACCCTGATCTCGGCGACCCGGTCGAGCCGGAAGGTGCGCCGGGCCTCGGAGCGGCGGCACCAGGCCTCCACATAGGTGTGGCCGACGCTGACCAGGCGGATGGGATCGATCTCGCGTTCGGTGACCTCGTCACGGGCGGGTGAGTAGTAGCGGATCCACAGCCTGCGGCGCTCCGAGATCGCCCGGTCGACGTCGGCGAAGACACCGCCCTCGGACTCGAAGGTCACCGACAGACGGGAGCTGGCGCCGGCGACCTCACCGGCCGCCGCCTCCACCTTGGCCGTCGCCCGCAGCAGGGCCTGACGGTCGCCCTCTCGCAGGCCGGGCAGGGTCGACACCGCGCGGGCGGCCACCAGCAGGGCCGTGGCCTCGTCGGCGGCGAGCCGCAGCGGCTCGGCCGCCTCCTCGCCGAGCGCGGCCGGGTTGTGCCACCAGATGCGCTCGCCGTCGGTGTCGATGTCCAGCAGGTCGCCGCCGCGGAAGCTGGTGCCGCACATGGGCAGCAGATCGAGGTCGGAGACCAGCTCGTCCTCGGTGATGCCGAAGGCGCGCGCGACGTCCGCGATCCGGGCGCCGGGGCGCTCCCTGAGGTAGGTGACCAGGGACAGCATCCGCCGGGTCTGGTCGATGGCGTTCACGGGCCTGACCGGTTTGCCTGCCATGGTTCTGCTCCGCTCCCCCTCAGCCCTTGGCCACGGCACGCAGCCGGTCCACCACGTCGGCCCGCAACTCGGCCGGCTCCACGACGACCACGTCCGGCCCGAACTCCACCAGCCAGGCGTCCAGGCCGTGCCCGTACGGAATCTCCAACTCGTCCCAGCCCTCGCCGAGTTCCCTGACCTCGGTGGCTTTCGCCCGAAGGGGGTAACCGGCCCCGGAACGCAACCTGATCAGCGCCGAACGGTCGGCGATCTCGCCCGCCCAGCCCGCGACGGTCTCGCGCACGGTGACCACATCCGGAACCGGCGCGGTGAAGCCGGTGCCGCGCGAGCGCACCCGGCCGGTGATCCGGGAGAGCCGGAAGACGCGCTCGGCGCCCCGGTCACGGTCCCAGCCGGCCAGGTACCAGTGGCCGCGCCAGCACTCCAGCGCCCACGGCTCGACATTGCGGGGCTCGGGGTGGGCGGCGGAGGCCTTGCGGTAGTCGAAGACGACCGGGCGGCGGTCGCGGCAGGCCAGCATCAGCGGCTCGAACGCGGCCTCGTGCACCGGGATGCGCGGCTCCAGGGCGCCATGGACCTCGTACGGGTCGACGTCCTCGGGCAACCCCGCCGCACGCAGCTTCTGCAGGGCGCCGCTGGCCGCTCCGGCCAGACGGGCCTGCTGCCAGACCTTGGCGGCGAGGCCGAGGGCGGCGGCCTCCTCGGCGTCCAGGGTGATCGGGGGCAGGCGGTTGCTGTCACGGCGGGCGAGGTAACCGACCTCTCCGTCGAGGTTCTCGACGGTCTCGATGACCAGGCCCAGCTCGCGCAGGTCGTCCTTGTCCCGCTCGAACATCCGGTTGAAGGAGTCGTCCGAGCCGGCTGCGCCCTTTTCCGGCCTGACGGCCGCGCTCTTCTCCGGCCTGGCGGCCGCGCTCTTCTCCGGCCTGGCGGCCGCGCTCTTCTCCGGCCTGGCGGCCTCCACGTACGCCTCGATGGAATCGCGAAGCTCTCGCTTGCTGAGCGGCCGCCGTGTCCCGAGCAGACACAGCGCGAGGTTCATCAGCCGCTCCGCCTTGGCAATGGCCATCGACGCCTTTCGCCTTCCTGTGGTGCTTACGGACGTTGACCGTACCGCTCCCCAGTGGCCTGGCAAAGCCGAGGGCCCATGCCCGGACAGGCATGGACCCCAGCCGATCGGGTCCGGTCGGACCCCGAAAACAGGCCGTACGACGATCAGACCGCGATCAGGTCCACCACGAAGATCAGCGTCTCGCCGGGCTTGATCGCCGGGGTCGGACTCTGGTTGCCGTAGGCGAGGTGCGCCGGGATGGTCAGCTGACGGCGGCCGCCGACCTTCATGCCCTGCACGCCGAGGTCCCAGCCCTTGATGACCCGGCCGCCACCCAGCGGGAAGCGGAACGGCGTGCCGCGGTTCCAGCTGGCGTCGAACTCCTCGCCCGTGCTGAAGGCAACACCCACGTAGTGGACGGTGACGGTCTGGCCCGCCTCCGCAACGGCGCCGTCACCCTCCCAGATGTCCTTGATCTCGAGGTCCGCCGGGGGCTCGCCGCCCGGGAAGTCGATCTCGGGCTTGTCGATGCTCACGTCAAAAGCTCCTGCTTGTGTACGACACGAAACACGGACAGTCTTTCATCTCCGCTGGTCTGTCGCCCGCCATCGCCACCACGGCGCGGCACCGGTTACAACGCGGCCAGGATGTCCACCGAGAACACCAGCGTGGAGCCCTTCTTGACGGCACCGCCGCTCGGCGGGTTGTCGCCGTAGCCCAGCTCCGGCGGAACGACGACGAGGACCCTGCTGCCCACCTTCTTGCCGGTCAGGCCCTGGGCCAGGCCCTTGACGGCCTGCTGCATCTGCTCCAGCGAGAACTGGGCGAGCCGCCCGGAGCCGTACGTCTGCTGGAACGTCTTGCCGCTGTCCCAGACCACGGCCTTGAACTGGCACACGATCGCCTGGTTCGCCTTGAGCTCTTCGCCGTCGCCCTCCAGGACGTAGGCCGACACCAGCTTCTTCGGCGGCTCGGACTTCGGGACGGTGATCTCGGGCGCCTTGCCGTCGGTGTTGGTGCCGACCTTGGGCAGGGCCGCGTCGGTCTGCGGGACCGGCTTGCCCTTGGCGGAGCTCTTGGAGTTGAAGGAGTCGATCAGGTCGATGACGAAGACCAGGGTGTCGGTGCCCTTGATGCCCGCCTGCGGGTTGCCCGACTTGCCGTAGCCCAGCTCCGGCGGGACGGCGAGCTCGATCCGGCTGCCCGCCTTCTTGCCCGCGATCGCGTACCGCCAGCCGTCGATGATGCTGCCCTTGGCGAGCTGGATGACCAGCGGGCGGTTGCGGTCGTAGGAGTTGTCGAAGACCTTGGCAGTGCTCCAGATCTGGCCCAGGTAGTTCGCCTGGATGAAGTCGTTCTCCGCGACCGTGCGGCCGTTGCCCGCGATGACCGTCTTGACCGCGAGGTCCTTCGAGGGCTCGCCCTGCCCCTTGGCGACGGTGGGCTTCTCGCCGAACTTCGTGCCCGCCGTGATCCCCGGCAGCGGCCCCTCCACGATCTTGGGCGGGGGCGTGGACGCCGAGGGCGACGGTGACGCACTGGCCTTGCTGGAGTCGGAGCTGTCGTCGCCGCACGCGGCGAGCGTGACCAGTCCTGCGGGTACAGCGGCGAGGAGGAGGGAGCGTCGGCGCACGGAGATGCCTCGTAATCGGTCGATCTTGTGGATTGGCGTGCGCGCAACTCTACGACGCGAGACGGGCGCCGTACGGGAAACGTACGACGCCCGTGTGGCGTTCCGGCAACTCGGTGCGGAAACGCTTGACTCGCTTACCTTTGTCACATTCCGGCGATGAGCTTCTCCACCCGGTCGTCCACCGAACGGAACGGGTCCTTGCACAACACGGTGCGCTGTGCCTGGTCGTTGAGCTTCAGGTGCACCCAGTCGACCGTGAAGTCCCGGCGCTGCTCCTGTGCCCTGCGGATGAAGTCGCCGCGCAGCCGCGCCCGAGTGGTCTGCGGGGGAACCGACTTGCCCTCGAAGATCTTCAAGTCGTTGCAGATCCTGGCGGCTTGGCCCCTCTTCTCCAGCAGGTAGTACAGACCACGACGGCGGTGGATGTCGTGGTAGGCGAGGTCTATCTGCGCGACCCGCGGGTGCGACATGGTCATGTTGTGCTTGGCCCGGTACCGCTCGATGAGCTTGTACTTCATGACCCAGTCGATCTCGGTGCCGATGCGGTCGAGTTCCTCGCTCTCGATCGCGTCGAGCGTGCGGCCCCACAGCTCCAGGACCTGCGCCACGGTGCCGGTGCGGATGCCGCGGCGGTCGCAGAAGTCCACGGCCTTGTCGAAGTACTCGCGCTGCACCTCCAGCGCGGAGGCCTCCCGGCCGCTGGCCAGGCGCACCTTGCGCCGGCCGGTGATGTCGTGGCTGACCTCGCGGATCGCCCGGATCGGGTTCTCCAGGGTGAGGTCGCGCATCACGGTGCCCGCCTCGATCATGCGCAGCACCAGGTCGGTGGCGCCGACCTTGAGCAGCATGGTCGTCTCGGACATGTTCGAGTCGCCCACGATGACGTGCAGGCGGCGGTAGCGCTCGGCGTCCGCGTGCGGTTCGTCGCGGGTGTTGATGATGGGCCGGGAGCGGGTCGTCGCCGAGGAGACGCCCTCCCAGATGTGCTCAGCGCGCTGGCTGACGCAGTAGACGGCGCCACGCGGGGTCTGCAGGACCTTGCCCGCACCGCACAGCAGCTGCCTGGTCACCAGGAAGGGGATGAGGATGTCCGCGAGCCGGGAGAACTCCCCGTGCCGTGCCACCAGATAGTTCTCGTGGCAGCCGTAGGAGTTGCCCGCCGAATCGGTGTTGTTCTTGAAGAGGTAGACGTCGCCCGCGATTCCCTCCTCGTGCAGGCGTCGTTCCGCGTCCACCAGGAGTCCTTCGAGAATGCGCTCGCCGGCCTTGTCGTGGGTGACCAGTTCGATCACGTTGTCACATTCGGGTGTCGCGTATTCCGGATGTGACCCCACGTCGAGATAGAGCCGGGCGCCGTTTCGCAGAAAGACATTGCTGCTGCGGCCCCATGACACGACACGGCGGAAGAGGTACCGCGCCACCTCGTCAGGAGACAGGCGCCGCTGTCCCCTGAACGTGCACGTGACGCCGTACTCGTTCTCCAGCCCGAAAATGCGGCGGTCCATGACTGAACATTACGCCCGATCCCCTGAGCTGAAACGGGGTTCGGCAGCACGATTTGGATCATTTTCCGATGAAGCCGCAACAACCCCGCTCCGCGCGGGAGCTGCGAGGACCCGTCCGGTGGCGAGCAGGACCAGCAGGGACGCGGCCCCCGCGACGCCCGGGAGCGCGAATCCCCACAGCGCGCCACCGGCCTGGACCACCGGGCCCGCCAGCCCCGTTCCCACCGAGGCACCCACGGTGAACGTCGTCACAAGCCAGGAGAACGCCTCGGTGACGGTTCCGCTCGGCGCGTGCCGGTCGACGATGATGAACGCACAGGCGATACAGGGGGCGAGGAACACTCCGGAGACCACGGTGAGCAGCACCATGGCGACCGCGCCCGGCATCAGCAGCAGCGGCAGGTAACACACCGCCAGAAGCGCCACCAGGATCCGCAGTCGCCGCTCGGGCGGGCCGCTCCACCGGCGCGCGCCGTAGACCGTGCCGCCGACGAGGGCCCCGAGGCCGAGCGCGGCCATCAGCCAGCCGTAGACGGCGTCGCCGCCGTGGTCGTCGGCGTACGGCACCGAGGCCACGGTGATGGAGCCGAGCGCGATGCCGACGAACAGCAAGGCGCCGAGCAGCACGAGCAGGCCGGGCGAGCGCAGGGCGCCGAGCCAGTGCGCCTCGCGCGGGGCCGACCGCCACGCGCGCGAGGGCGGCGAGACGACCACCGAGAGGGCGCCGAGGACGCCGACGGCGTTGAGCACCAGCAGGGCCGCACGCTCCGACCACAGCGCCGCGCACAGCGTCACCAGCAACGGGCCGACGGTGAACATGACTTCCTGCGCGACGGCGTCCATGGCGTACGCGGTGTGCACCTGCTCCTCGCGGGGCAGCACGGAGGGCCACAGGGCGCGCAGGCCGCCCTCCAGGGGCGGGGTGAAGAGGCCTGCGGCCGCGACGGCGGCGTAGGCGAAAGGCAGCGGGTCGGTACCCGAGAAGGCGAAGGCCGTCATGGCGAGGGCGGAGAGGACTGCGGCGGGCAGCTGGACGCGCGGCTGGCCGTACAGGTCCACGAGGCGGCCCAGCACCGGCTGGCCCACCGCGTTGGCGACGCCGTACACGGCCGCGAGGGCGCCCGCCAGGCTGTACGTGCCGCCCTCGGCGCGGACGAACAGCACCAGGGCGATCGCGGCGGTCGCGTTGGGCAGCCGGCCCACCAGGGTGCCGGTCAGCAGACGGGCCGCGTGTCTCGCCCTGAGGATCTCCAGGTATCCCGCGGCCATGTCCCGCCTCCAAGTGTTACGTATAACGTCCCCACTCATACGTACCATGTGCGCTGTTCACACGTCCACATGAAGGAGCAGGCCCCCGCCGTGGCACGCAGCAGTACGCGCCCGACCAGCCGTGACGTCGCACAGGCGGCCGGGGTCTCCCAGGCGGCCGTCTCGCTCGTGCTGGGCGACAAGTGGCGCGGCCGGGTCTCGGAGGCCACCGCCGAGCGGGTCCGGGAGGCCGCGCGCGAGCTGGGCTACCGGCCCAACCTGGCCGCCCGCAACCTGCGCCTCGGCCGTACCCGCACGGTCCTGCTGGTGGTGCCGGCCCTGACCACCGAGTTCTTCGCCGGTGTCTACACGGGCGCGGCGCGGGTGGCCGCCCGGCACGGCTTCGGCGTCGTGCTGTACCCCTCCCCCGAGGGCATCGGCCCGGCCCGCGACCCCTTCGCCTCCGCGCAGGCCGCCCTGGACGGCGTCATCGCCTCCTCGATGGCCGCCGACGCCCTCACCGCGATCCGCGGCGACCAGCTGCCGCTGGTCATGCTCGACAGCGACCCCGAGGGCAGCCTGGGCGCGGCGACGGTGAACCTGGACATCGCCGACGGCGTCCGGCAGGTCGCCGGGCACCTGCTGCGCCTCGGCCACCGCCGCGTCCTGCACCTGGCCGCCGACGTGCCCTCCTGGACGTTCGAGATGCGCGCGCGGGAGCTGGCGGCGCGCCTGGCCGCGGTACCGGGGACGGAGATCCGCACGGCCCCCGCACCGATCTCCATCGAGGGCGCCCTGGCCGCCACCGAGGCCGCGTTCAGCGCGCCCGGCCCCCGGCCGACGGCGGTGGTCTGCGACGACGACAAGCTGGCCGCCGGCGCCTACAAGGCCCTGCGCCGCCTGGGCCTGCGCGTGCCGGACGACGTCTCGGTGACCGGCCTGGACGACCTGGCCCTGGCCACGGCCCTCGACCCCGAGCTGACGACGGTACGGCTGGACGCCGAGCTGTTCGGGGAACGCGGCATGGAGGCCCTGCTGGCGGTCCTGGAGGGCCGGGAGCCCGAGCGTGGGGACATTCCGGTGGAACTGGTCGTACGGGGGTCCACGGCACCGCCTCGCGCCTCCTGAGCGCCGTGTGCCCCGGCCGGAGAACCGGTCGGGGCACACGGGGCGGGGTACGGACGGGACTACTCCTCGGAGCTCTCCCCCTCGGAGCTCTCCTCCTCGGAGCTCTCCGCCTCGGTGGCCGCGCCGTTCTCCTCCAGGAGGCGGGCGAGCTGGCGGCCGACGATGCGCTTGAACTTGCGGGTCTGCGGGCGGGTGCGGTCCAGCACCGCGACCTCCAGGCGCTCGGCGGGGATCTCCCGCTGGGTGCCGTTCGACTCGCGGGACAGGGCCTGCACGGCCAGCTTCAGCGCCTCGGCCAGGCTCATGCCGTCCTGGTGGCGCTGGTCCAGGTAGTTGCTGATCAGCTCCGCGTTGCCGCCGACCGCGACCGAGCCGTGCTCGTCGACGATCGAGCCGTCGTGCGGCAGCCGGTAGATCTGGTCGCCCTCGGGGGTGGCCCCGACCTCGGCGACGACCAGTTCCACCTCGTACGGCTTCTCGGCGGCGCTGGAGAAGATCGTGCCCAGGGTCTGGGCGTAGACGTTGGCGAGACCGCGGGCGGTCACGTCATCCCGGTCGTAGGTGTAACCGCGCAGGTCGGCGTAGCGGACGCCACCGATGCGGAGGTTCTCGTACTCGTTGTACTTGCCGGCGGCCGCGAAGCCGATCCGGTCGTAGATCTCGCTGAACTTGTGCAGCGCGCGGGACGGGTTCTCGCCGACGAAGACGATGCCGTCGGCGTACTGCAGCACGACCAGGCTGCGACCGCGGGCGATGCCCTTGCGGGCGTACTCCGCCCGGTCGGCCATGGCCTGCTGGGGTGAGACATAGAACGGCGTCGACACCGGTTATCCGTCCCTTTCTGTCATGGTCACTGGATCACCTTGATAAGAACCGGGCCCGCGCTCAGAGCAGGGCGGCCTTGGGGCCGTCGGGCTCCTCCAGGCGGCGCTGGAGCACCGCGCGGGAGAGCTCGGAGGACTCGTCCGCGGAGAGCCGGCGGAAGCCGTCCTCGGTGATCACGGTGATGATCGGGTAGATCCGGCGGGCGACATCGGGACCACCGGTCGCCGAGTCGTCGTCTGCCGCGTCGTACAGGGCCTGGACCACCAGGGTCGTGGCCTGTTCCTCGGTCAGGTCGTCCCGGAACAGCTTCTTCATGGCACCCCGCGCGAAGATCGAGCCGGAGCCCGTCGCGGCGAAGTTGTGCTCCTCGGAGCGGCCGCCCGTGACGTCGTAGGAGAAGATGCGCCCCCTCTCCCGGTCCAGGTCGAACCCGGCGAACAGGGGCACCACGGCCAGGCCCTGCATGGCCATGCCGAGGTTGGAACGGATCATGGTCGACAGCCGGTTCGCCTTGCCCTCCAGCGACAGCTGGGCGCCCTCGACCTTCTCGAAGTGCTCCAGCTCGAGCTGGAAGAGCTTGACCATCTCGACGGCGAGACCGGCGGTGCCGGCGATACCGACGGCCGAGTACTCGTCCGCCGGGAACACCTTCTCGATGTCCCGCTGGGCGATGACGTTGCCCATGGTGGCGCGGCGGTCACCGGCCAGCACCACACCGCCGGGGAACGTGGCGGCCACGATGGTCGTGCCGTGCGGCGCCTCGATCACCCCCTGGGTGGGCGGCAGCTGCCGCTTGCCGGGCAGCATCTCCGGCTGGTGCTCCGACAGGAAGTCCATGAACGAAGAGGACCCAGGCGTCAGGAAGGCAGCTGGCAGACGCCCGGTGCTACGAGTGTTGGCTTCCACGCGTTTCCTTCCACGTATGCAGCAGCCCGCCTTATGGCCTCGGGCTGATCCTTGAACTGCCCCAGCGCAGCGTTGCAGCTGAAGCACAGTACGCCACGGACCCTACCCGTCTCATGGCAGTGATCCACATGTGCGGCCGGGGCCGCAAGACATATGCAGCAGACGCCTCCTTGGGAGGCGATCAACTCGTCGCGCTCGGCTTCGGTGATGCCGTACTGGCGCTTCAGGTGGCCCGCTCGCCCCTTGGTCGCCCGGCACGCCTTACAGCTCGTGGAGAGACCGTCGGAAGCTGTCGCATTGCGATGCCACTCGTCGTGCGGCTTGGTCTCACCACAGCTGCGGCAGAACTTGTGCCCTTCCGGTGTCTCCACTCGTGGACGGACGTTCTTCCCCTTGGCCAGTTGCCGGGCCTGGTGGTACGACGCCCAGCACTCCCGGCAGTAGGCCTGCAGTCCGTCGCGGGCCGCCTTGTTACTAGCGAAGGCTGCTCGCGGCCTGACCTCCTTGCACCGCGAGCAACGCTTCACCCCTTGCTCCTCGCTCACTCACACCCCCGAGGCCCCGAACCTTAGATTCGAAGGTAAAGTGGCCTACTGGCCACCCTTCTGAACGAATGAGCGTACGAAATCCTCTGCATTCTCCTCGAGGACATCGTCGATCTCGTCCAGGACGGAGTCCACGTCATCGCTCAGCTTCTCGTGCCGCTCCTTGAGGTCCTCGGAAGCCTGCGCGTCCTGCGCCTGCTCCTCGACCTCTTCGGTGGAGCGCGTTGCCTTCTGCTGGCCGCCGCCGGTGTCCTTGGTTGCCATAACCCTCACCCCGCTCAGTTCGCCCGACATGGTCGACGGGTCGGCATTCCTGCCGATCGGTGATGATCAGACCCTACAAGCCGGGTCCGACATCGGCCCCGCAGTTTCGACAACGTACGGGGACCATCTCGATGATTCCCTGGCGGTGGGATTTCCACCCTGTCCGCCCGGGCCGGTACGAGCGCCCGCTGAGCGCGCTCAGCTGCCTGACAGGACCCTGACCAGGTCTTCCGCCGTGCGGCAGCGGTCCAGCAGTTCCTTGACGTGATTTCGCGTTCCGCGTAGCGGTTCCAGGGTTGGAACGCGCTGCAACGAGTCCCGGCCGGGGAGGTCGAAAATCACCGAGTCCCAGCTCGCCGCGGCCACGTCGTCCGCGTACTGCTCCAGGCAGCGGCCGCGGAAGTACGCGCGCGTGTCCTCCGGCGGCTTGGTGCGAGCCCTGTCGACCTCGGACTCGTCCAGCAGTCGCTTCATGCGCCCGCGGGCCACCAGACGGTTGTAGAGGCCCTTCTCGGCGCGTACGTCGGCGTACTGCAGGTCGACCAGGTGCAGCCGGGCGGCGTCCCAGTCGAGGCCGTCACGGCGGCGGTAGCCCTCCATCAGCTCCCGCTTGGCGACCCAGTCCAGCTCGCCGGCCAGGCTCATCGGATCGTTCTCCAGCCGGTTGAGCGTGTCCTCCCAGCGGGAGAGCACGTCCTTGGTCTGCTCGTCGGCGTCCGCCCCGAAGCGCTCCTCCACGTACTTGCGGGACAGCTCGAAGTACTCCATCTGCAACTGGACCGCGGTGAGTGTCCGGCCGCTGCGGAGCGTGACCAGGCGCTTGAGGGAGGGGTCGTGGGAGATCTGGTGGAGCGTGCGGACGGGCTGGTCCACGGCGAGGTCGACCGCGATGAAACCGTCCTCGATCATGGACAGGACCAGGGCGGTCGTGCCCAGCTTGAGGTAGGTGGAGATCTCGGAGAGGTTGGCGTCGCCGATGATCACGTGCAGGCGGCGGTACTTCTCCGCGTCCGCGTGGGGCTCGTCGCGGGTGTTGATGATCGGCCGCTTGAGGGTGGTCTCGAGACCCACCTCGACCTCGAAGTAGTCCGCACGCTGACTGAGCTGGAAACCGTGCTCGTGCCCGTCCTGACCGATGCCGACGCGGCCCGCTCCGGCGAAGACCTGGCGGGAGACGAAGAAGGGTGTGAGGTGGCGGACGATGTCGGAGAAGGGTGTCTCCCGCTTCATCAGGTAGTTCTCGTGCGTGCCGTAGGAGGCGCCCTTGTTGTCGGTGTTGTTCTTGTAGAGGTGGATGGGCTGGGCGCCGGGGAGCTGGGCGGCACGCTCGGCGGCCTCGGCCATGATCCGCTCGCCGGCCTTGTCCCAGAGGACGGCGTCACGGGGGTTGGTCACCTCGGGGGCGCTGTACTCGGGGTGGGCATGGTCCACGTACAGGCGCGCACCGTTGGTGAGGATCACGTTGGCGAGGCCGATGTCCTCGTCGGTGAGCTGGCTGGCGTCGGCGGCCTCCCGGGCGAGGTCGAAGCCTCGCGCGTCCCGCAGCGGATTCTCCTCCTCGAAGTCCCACCGGGCCCGGCGGGCCCGGTGCATCGCCGCCGCGTAGGCGTTGACGATCTGGGACGAGGTGAGCATGGCATTGGCGTTCGGGTGGCCGGGGACGGAGATCCCGTACTCCGTCTCGATGCCCATTACTCGCCGTACGGTCATGCGGCCCTCCTTGCCCGGCGGCACCCTCGGTCGTGGGCGCCGCTCAAGTACCGCTGGAGCTCCGGTGCGTGTGCGGTGCCCGTCCCCGCACTGCGCGACTCGGCGGTAGGAAAGAGCCTAGAACGCCTTTGCGCTGGTGGGGAGATCATTTGCGTCATTGCCTGCTCCGGTCGTGGCCTGAAAAACAGTCGGCTGCGGGTACCCGGCGAGGGCACCCGCAGCCGCCCTGTCTTTACAGGTACTGACCGGTATTCGCCACCGTGTCGATGGAGCGGCCGGTGTCCGCACCTTGCTTTCCGGTGATGAGCGTACGGATGTATACGATCCGCTCGCCCTTCTTTCCGGAGATCCGGGCCCAGTCGTCCGGGTTGGTGGTGTTGGGCAGGTCCTCGTTCTCCTTGAACTCGTCCACACAGGCCTGGAGCAGGTGGGAGACGCGAAGACCCTTCTGGTTCTTCTCCAGGAAGTCCTTGATCGCCATCTTCTTGGCGCGGCCCACGATGTTCTCGATCATGGCGCCGGAATTGAAGTCCTTGAAGTAGAGGACTTCCTTGTCGCCATTGGCGTAGGTGACCTCCAGGAAGCGGTTCTCCTCGGATTCGGCATACATGTGCTCGACCGCCGTCTGGATCATGCTCTGGACGGTCGTCTCCTTGCTGCCGCCGTGCTCGCCGAGGTCGTCGGCGTGCAGCGGGAGCCGCTCGGTGAGGTACTTGCCGAAGATGTCCTTCGCCGCCTCGGCGTCCGGACGCTCGATCTTGATCTTCACGTCGAGCCGGCCGGGGCGCAGGATGGCGGGGTCGATCATGTCCTCACGGTTGGAGGCGCCGATCACGACCACGTTCTGCAGGCCCTCCACGCCGTCGATCTCGGCGAGCAGCTGGGGGACGATGGTGTTCTCCACGTCCGAGCTGACACCGGAGCCACGGGTGCGGAAGAGGGACTCCATCTCGTCGAAGAAGACGATCACGGGGGTGCCCTCGCTGGCCTTCTCACGCGCACGCTGGAAGACCAGGCGGATCTGCCGCTCGGTCTCGCCGACGTACTTGTTGAGCAGTTCGGGGCCCTTGATGTTGAGGAAGAAGCTCTTGCCGGCGGCCTGGCCGGTCACCTCGGCGACCTTCTTGGCCAGCGAGTTGGCCACGGCCTTGGCGATCAGCGTCTTGCCGCAGCCGGGAGGCCCGTAGAGCAGGACTCCCTTCGGCGGCCGCAGCTCGTGCTCCTTGAACAGGTCCGGGTAGAGGTACGGCAGCTCGACCGCGTCGCGGATCGCCTCGATCTGGTTGCCCAGGCCGCCGATCTGCTCGTAGCCGATGTCGGGGACCTCTTCGAGGACGAGTTCCTCGACCTCGCTCTTGGGCACGACCTCGTAGACGTAGCCGGAGCGGGGTTCGAGCAGGAGGGCGTCGCCGGGACGGATGGTGACGTCCAGCAGCGGCTCGGCGAGCCGTACCACCCGTTCCTCGTCGGTGTGCCCGAGCACCAGGGCGCGCTCGCCGTCCTCAAGGATCTCCTTGAGGGTGACGATGTCCCCGACGCGCTCGTACTCCATGGCCTCGACCACGTTGAGCGCCTCGTTGAGCATGACTTCCTGGCCGCGCCTGAGGTCGTCGAGGTCGACGCTCGGGCTGACGTTCACCCGGAGCTTGCGGCCCCCGGTGAAGATGTCGGCCGTGCCGTCCTCGTTCGCCTGCAGGAAGACGCCGAAGCCGGCCGGCGGCTGCGCGAGCCTGTCGACCTCTTCCTTGAGGGCCACGATCTGGTCTCGGGCCTCGCGGAGCGTGTTGGCGAGTCGCTCGTTCTGGGCGGACACGCCGGCCAGGTTCGTCTGCAGCTCGACGATCCGCTCTTCGAGAATCCTCGTGTGTCGCGGAGAGTCGGCGAGCTTGCGTCGCAGGACGGCGATCTCCTGCTCAAGGTAGGCGATCTGCCCGGCCGGGTCGTCGGACCCTCGTCCCGGGCGGATGCCGCGGTTCATGTCGTCGTCGTGGGCTGCCACGGTCCTCACCTCCTCCAAGGGGAGCTGGACGCTTCCAGACCCTACCTGGGTGGGTGTCGATTGAAACCCCTAGATCACAATGACTGTCAAGGTGTGTCGTCGGTCACCCGGTGCGCTCCCTCTCGCACGGAGGGAATACCCACTCAACGTGATTCAGAAGCGGGTTGTTCCTTGTCGGGGACGGTCAAAACCCTTCAGGAGTGGCTGGAGTTGTCCGTTCCGGGCCGGTCGTCCGGTACGCGGGCAGGTCTGCGGACGCTCCTGCGATCATCACACAGAGCGACGGTTCGGACGGTCGGTGTCACCGCCGGGGTGGCCTGAAGTGCTCCCCGGGCTGCCGGGGCTTCCTTCCCCGGTCGGGCGGTCGTACCCGAGGGGGCCCTGGAGGAAACCCCGGACCCCGTCGAAGACGGCCGGAAAGCGCGCGGAGGTAGGGTCGAGGTGTTCAACAGCCGCTGGAGCGGACCCGGCTGGCCTTCGCGCCTCGGGCACCGTCCGGCGAACCGACGGCAGGAGAGATGACCGTGCAGCAGGAGGCCCCGGGCGGCGAGGCGCTGGAGGTCTGGATCGACCAGGACCTGTGTACCGGCGACGGGATCTGCGCCCAGTACGCCCCCGAGGTGTTCGAGCTGGACATCGACGGGCTGGCCTATGTGAAGGGCGCGGACGACGAGCTGCTCCTGCACGAGGGGGCCACGGCCCCGGTGCCGCTGCCGCTGCTCACGGACGTGGTGGACTCGGCGAAGGAGTGCCCCGGCGAGTGCATCCACGTACGCCGGGTTTCGGACAAGGTCGAGGTGTACGGGCCCGACGCGGAGTGAGTCAGACGCTGTGGGCCGCGGCCGGGGTGGAGCGGAGGAACGCGGTGCCGTTCCACCGCCACTTGGCCGGGGTCCTCGTGTCGGGGCAGCAACTGGGCACGTCGGACGAGGAGTAGCCGAGCAGGGTGGCGTTGACGGCACGCGCGCGCAGGGCGAAGTCGGTGACGGTGAGGCGGTCCTTGGGGTCGACGAGCGTGGCGACCACGCGGGCCTTGCCGCCGTCCGTGCCCCGGGTGAGGACGTAGACGCCGTCGGGCGGGGTGCCCATGGGGGCGTCGCAGTGCACGACCGCGACGGTTTCCGGCCTCCCGTCCCCGTCCAGGTCGCCGGAGGCCTGTTTCACCACCACCGCCTTCACCGGTCCGCACTCGAGGGGGAAGTCCACGCCCGTCGTGCTGGGCGGCGCGACGGCGGCGGGGGCGGACTTGGCCTCGGTGCCGGGGGCCGGCTGGGCGGCCGTGGCCGAACCGGGCTGCACGACGGAGGACAGGGCGATCACTCCGGCGACCGCGGTGGCCGTGGCGACCCAGTGGATGGGCTGGGCGTGCGTGTGGGCGAGCTCCGGAACGGCGGATTGCTGCACTAGGAGTGTCTCCTGTGAGGGCTGTGCCGGTGGGGGGGTGGCCTGCATGGTGCCACACGTCACAGTGCGGGGGAACGGCGGGGTCGGTACGGGATTTCCGCTGGCGAAGAGCACACGCGCGCGCGGGGCCGTACACATCCTGGTGCCGTGTCAACGGACGGGCGCCGTGCCCGAGTTCCCCGGATCGGCGGGAGGCGAGGAGCGAGGTGTGCGCAAGGTGCACGCCGTGCGGGGCGTCTCCTTCGTCGCCT
>NZ_JBSFHY010000030.1:0-130248 GCF_053597295.1 Streptomyces sp. NPDC001450 | reverse complement strand
ATCAGCCACCCCAGCAGTACCCGCAGGGGCCGTACGGGCCGCCGTCGTACCCGCAGGCCGACGCCCTCACCTCCGGATCACGACATCCGGGAGGCCGCCGTGACCTTCTGGGGTCTGTGTCCCGACTGCCGGGCTGCCACCCCGGCGTCCTGAGGACCGCCGCCATGGCGGGAGTTCGAGCCCTACGCCCCTCGTTGTCGGCCGCACGCGGGCTGCCCGTGGTCCGGAGGTTGACCGGACGGCACCAGCTCGGTCAGCAGTAGGGCGATGTCGTCGGCCCGGTAGGGGGAGCCGCGGGCATCGTGCAGGATCCGGTCGGCGAGTTCGTCCAGTGAGCCTGCACGAGCGTGGGCCAGTGACGCTCGTAGGCGGTCGATCCCCACGTCGATGTCGGTGCCGGGTTCTTCTACCAGCCCGTCGGTGTAGAGGGCGAGAACGGATCCCGGCGGGAGGGTGAGACGGGTTTGCATATAGACGCTCGTGTGATCCACGCCCAGGACCGGGCTGACGTCCAGGTCAAGGGCGTCGGTGGTGCCGTCGGGGCGGCGGAGCAGGGGAGGAGGGTGGCCGGCGGTGACCGCGTAGGCGTGCCGGCCGTGGGGCTCGAGGTGGATGCAGCAGCAGCTGGCCAGCAGGCTGGAGTCGAGGTCGATCAGGGTTCGGTTGACGCCGGCCATCATGTCGGCGGGCGTATGGCCCGCGGCTGCGAAGGCCCGGACCGCACTGCGCAACTGGGCCATGGTGGCCGCGGCAGCGATGCTGTGCCCCTCCACGTCGCCGATGACGAGACGGGCCCCGCCGGCGGTGGGGATGACGTCGTACCAGTCGCCACCGATGTCCATACCGCTGGTAGCGGGCAGATAGCGTGCGACGGTGCGGATACCGGGGACTGCTGGCAGCCGGTGCGGCAGGAGCGCCTGCTGCAGGCCGTGCGCGACGGCGAACTCCGAGTCGTAGAGCCGTGCCCGTTCCAGGGCCTGGGCGATCAGTCCGGCGAGTGCGGTGAGGACGCCGCGGTCCTTCTCGGTGAAGTGATGGATCTCGTCGAAGCCGAGGACGCAGGTGCCGACCGGGCGGCCAGAGGCGATCAGCGGTAGATATGCCCAGGAGTTCACCTGGCCCATGGGGATTCCCGGGTAGCCCTGGGCGAGGTCCTGCCGCGACTCGATGAAGAGCGGAGCACCGGATGTCAGAGTCTCCGTTCCCGGCAGGCCGGCGCGCAGCGGAACGCCCTCCAGCCAGTCGAGGAATTCTTCGTGGCGGCCGGTGTGGTGGAGCAGGTGCATCGTTCCGCTGCGGACCACATAGATCGCCATCTGCTGACCCCCGAAGGCCGGCAGGAGCTGGTCGGAGACGACTTCGCACACTTGGCGTGTGGTGACTGCCTCGGTCAGCGCGCTGCTCAGCTGCAGGACGTGATACATGACACCCAGACGCGCCGGTGTGGCGGCGGGTACTGCAGTGATCGGGGAAGCAGACCCCGCAGCGGCCGATGGGGCACGGGTTGCGGGCACCACCAAGCCGGTCAACCCGTCCGCCCGTGGGTGGAGTGAGAAGGCGAGCCACTGGTCGGGCGGTCGGCTCGTCAGGAAGGACGACGGCGTCTGCGAGATCATCGCGGCCCGGTGCCGGTATTCGAAGCCAGGGTCGGACAGCCACGGCAGCACGTCCCAGAGGCACCGGCCCAGTACCTCGTCGGCGGAAACGTCCAGCAGTCGCAGGGCGCTGCGGTTGGCGTAGGTGACCCGTCCGTCCGGGCCGAGGGAGAACAGCCCGTCCCACAGCCGTTCGACCGCTGCGACGGCCGCGGTGCCGGCCTGGGCATCCACGACCGCGCCGACCAGTTGCGTGCCGGGGCGCGGATCGTCGGCTTCCGGTGCGCGGCCCCACAGCTCGACCGAGTGATAGCCCTCGCCGCCGTCGCTGTGATCTCGTACGCGCATCCGACGCGCGGTGATCCGGCCCTCGCCTGCCGCCTCCCGAGCGCAGGCTCGAAAAGCTGCTCGATCACCGGGGTGGAGACACGAAGCAAGTGTTTCGACTCGTCCGTCGAAAGCGTCGGGGTCGAGACCGAAGATGGCGCGGAGCGCGTCATCCATCCTGAAGATCCCGGAGTCGAGGTTCCAGTCGAAGAGCCCCACCCGTATGGCGGCTGCCGAGGGAGCCGGGGTCTCTACGGGAACCGTCCGCTGGTCGCATTCCACGGGATCGCCGGTACGGTCACGGATTGCGGCCAGACGGTTACCCAGCCGGCCCGCGACGCTCCTCAGGTGGCGGCGCTGGGCCTTGGACAGCCCTTCGCTGCCCGGCGACGCCGCCCACACGATCGCCAGTGCTCCGAAGCGTTCCCCACCTGCGTGCACTGGTACGGAGCAGGAGCCGAAGGCATACGGCAGAGCCACCGCGAGTTGGGGATACCTCTGCATCGTCTGATCACCGTTCGCCAGGTGGACCGTGCGCCCGGACTTGTATGCCACGGCGACCGGGATGGGGCTGTTCACCGCAATGAGCCCCCATCCACCCAGCAGGGAAGGCGGCACCCCACACGTCGCAGCGAGCACGATCGACCGACGGTCGCCGGAGCGGAGGAAGACGCTCCCCGCGTACGCGCTCGTTCCTTGGACGGCTTCTGCGACGGCCTCAGCGAGCAAGTCCTCGCGCTCCGCCGCCTGGCCGGCGGTCATCCCGCGCATACATCCAGTGTGCGCACCCGGTGCCAATCACGGCCTGACACCGCAGGCCGGCCCGGCTGGACCTGGTTCGCCCGTCACGCCGTCGGATGCCACCCGGGTTCCAGGCTGTCGAGGAGGGCGTCGAATGCCTTTCCGGCCCGCTCCCAGTCGCCGTCCGCCAGGGGGGCCATCAGGAGGCCGAGAGAAGCGTCGGTCAGGACAGTGGCCTGGATCCGGGCCCGGTCGTGGTCCAGACCGAGGTCACGGAAGACGGAGGTGAGCAGGTCCGTCCATGCGGTGATGATGTCGTGCATGACGGGCCCGTAGCGGTCCGGGTGCAGCGCTCCGGCACTCATGATCTCGAGGTACAGGGGGAGTGTGGCGCGTACGTCCGGGGCGCTGAACTGTCTCCACAGCTCATCCATGAAACGGCGCAGGCTCTCGGGGTCGGTGGGCGAGCCGACGGTCTTCAGAAGTTCGCGGGTGCGTAGGAGGGGCCGGCGCTCGTAGACGGCGAGTGCCTCGGCGACCATGCGTTCCTTGGTTCCGAAGTAGTACAGGAGCATGCGGTCGCTGGTGCCCAGGGCCCGGGCCAGCGGGCGCAGGGAGAGTTCCGCGAGACCGTTGTGCAGCAGGTAGTCGCGGACCCGGTCGAGCAGGTCGCGTCGCTTGGCTGGGTCGGGTGAGCGAGGCATGCGGGCTCCTGAAGGTGGGAGAGCCACTCCCGGCTGTCCGTTCTGAAAGGTTTTGGCCAGGTCTTTACTGTAGCGCCCATTACGTCTATATTGAAGTTGTAGCGGTTGCTACATGTACGAGCCCGGCGTGTGCCCGGCCCGTCACCGCCGAACCTGTCCGCCGCCAGTTCAGAAGGGACCGATCTCCATGGTCAGGGCCATTGGCCGTCTCCTCGCCTGTTGCCGGGAAGGCCGGCACTCTCGTGGGGCTGCACCCTCGTGGGCCGTCAGGCAGCAGGTTCTCTGGTCCCGCAGCCTCGCACCGCTGCGGCCGCTGGACGCGCCCCGCGGCCGGGCCACCGCATGGGACGCCTCCTGGCCCCTGCGGCGGGAACTCACCTCAGTGCGCGAGGCCCGCCGGCTGGTGACTGAGCAACTGGGCGACTGGGCCGTGGATGACCTGGCCGACACCGCCGAGCTGCTGGCCAGTGAACTGGTCACCAATGCCCTGCGTCACACGCGGGGCCCGCTCAGGCTCAACCTGCGGCTGCGTCACTCCCGCCTGCTGTGCGAGGTCGAGGACACCGAGTCCGCCGGCCCCGTGCGCAACGTAGCCGATCCGGACGCGGAGGGCGGTCGCGGCATCGAGCTCCTCGAACTGCTCGCGGACGCCTGGGGCAGCGTCCGGACGGCCACCGGCAAGATCACCTGGTTCGAGCTGCAATCCAAGGGCCGGTCGGCGAGCAGCGCAGGGCCGTCTCGACGGTGGTCCGAGGAAGCCATCGCCGGTTGAAGGCAGAGCGAAGTGGCGGGCCTCGGGCCGGGCATGCGAGACGGAGCGGGCCACCGCCCGGCCGACGGCCACCCGACTTCGTCGACGGCGGCCATGCCAGGAAACCGGGGGTCGCCCCTTCGGGTGCCTTGCTCATGCCGGACACCTGCAAGGCGCGGGCGCGTGGGAGCTCGGCTGTGCTCGCGGGCGCCGCGGCGTGCGGGGTGTGGTGCACCCCTGGCCGGTGTGGTCCGGTGTGGACCCGTAGGCTCTGGTGCATGGCGGGTGTACAGACGCGTGGGGCGGAGCGGGGACCGGGTCGGCCACGGGAGGAGCGGGTCACCGGGGCGGTCCTCAACGCGGTCGTGGAGCTGGTCACGGAGCAGGGCATGGGGGCGGTCACCATGGATGCCGTCGCGGCCCGGGCCGGTGTGAGCAAGCCTGCCATCTACCGGCGCTGGCCCACCAAGCAGGATCTCGTCATCGCCGCCGCCGAGAGTCGCATCGGCGTTCTCTCCGTGCCCGATCTGGGCGACTTCCGGGCGGAGTTGCGGGTCGTACTGACGGCCCGGTTGGAGGCGTACCGGATGCCCGGGTCGGACCGGCTGCTGGCGGGCCTGATCGGTACGGCGGCTGAGGTGGGCGTCGACCACGCTGAGTACGCCCGGTACACCGAGCGGATCACGAGTGAGACCCGGCGAATCCTCGAGCGCGGTATCGCCCGAGGTGACGTGCGTGCGGACATCGACGTACGGGCCGCGGCCACACTGGTGGCCGCGCCGCTGCTCTTCCGGCTGATCGGCGAGCGGGAATTGCCCGACTCCCGGCTCGTGGACACCCTGCTGGACCTCGTCGCCCGCGCCGTCGCCTCGACTCCCTGACCTCGGCTGCCGCCCCACGGGCCGTTCGGACGCCCCCTCGCGCGGACGGTGCGGGCCGCCGCGCCATGGAGCGGCTGGGGCGTCGGCCCGGCCTTTCCTCGCCCCGGTCTCGGCCCTGCGGACCTGATCACGTGCCGGCCGTCGCTGACGGGGCCGCCTGCTGACGCGCGGCCCTGGTCGGACGCAGGCCCGGCTTCCCGGCCGGCCCGACGGCCCCGCAACCCTGCTTGAACATCGATTGCCGCAGACCCTTGCCACACCCTTCCCCTAATAACGATACTGCCAGGAACGAAATTAGCTCCGTCGTCCCCGGAGGGTCCATGGACAGCGTCGCCACCACCACTTCCCCCGTTCTCGGCAAGCCCCTGGTGCACTTCGGCAAGCGCGTGCTCGAGCGCACCGCGCCGGGTCTGCCGCCGTCGGACTACCGCCGTCTGGGCATCCACCCGCTCACCCCGCACATCGGCGCGGAGATCGACGGCGTCGACCTCTCCGCGCCGGTCGACGAGGAACTCGCCGAGGAGCTGAAGCGCGCCCTGCTGGAGTGGAAGGTGATCTTCTTCCGGGACCAGCACACGTTCGACGCGACCTCCCAGCTCGCCCTCGCCCGCGTGTGGGGTGAGCCGGAGCCGAACCCGTTCTTCCCGAAGACGGAGACCACCGGTGTCTCCCGGCTGGCCAAGGACGCCAACGCCGCGGGCAACAAGAACATCTGGCACAGCGACCACTCCTTCATGGCCGCACCCGCTCTCGGGTCGGTGCTGCGCGCCGTCGACATCCCGCCCGCCGGTGGCGACACCATGTGGGCCGACATGGCAGCCGCCTACGACAATCTGTCCGCGCAGATGCGGGAGCGCATCGACGGGCTGACCGCCGAGCACGACTGGGTGCACAGCTGGGGCGCGGCGATGACGGCCAGCCAGATCGCCACTCACCGCCAGACGCTGCCGCCCGTCGAGCACCCGCTGGTCGTCCGCCACCCGCGCACCGGCCGCAAGCTGCTCTACGTCAACGAGCCCTTCACCATCCGGATCGTCGGGCTGTCGGACGACGAGAGCCGGGAGCTGCTCCACGAGCTCGTCCTGCAGGCGCGCATCCCCGAGTACCAGGTCCGCTTCCGCTGGCAGCCGGGCTCCGTCGCGATCTGGGACAACATCGCCACCCAGCACTACGCGATCAACGACTACTACCCGCAGCGCCGGGTCATGGAGCGCATCGCGATCACTGGCGTACCGCTCTCCTGATCCGTAACCGCCCCGCCTCTGAGGGCCGGGCGCAAGCCCGGCCTGTTTTCGCACCCCCTTGCCCGACTGTCTTCCGCGGAGTCCCTGTGACCGACACCGACGTCGTCCCCGTTGTGCCAGCCCGCCCCACGAGAACCATGAGCGGTCCACGACGCCGCGCCTGGACCGTCACCGCACTCCTCGTCGTCTTCATGATGGTCAACTTCGCGGACAAGTCCGTGTTGGGGCTGGCCGCCGAGCGGATCCGCATGGACCTCGGCCTGTCCGCGTCCGCCTTCGGGCTCGCCAACAGCGCCTTCTTCCTGCTGTTCTCGGCCTGTGGCGCCGCGGTCGGGCTGCTCGCCGACCGCATACGGCCGAAGTGGTTGCTCCTGGTGATGGCCCTGCTGTGGTCGGTCGCCCAGACCCCCCTGGCCCTGGGAGGAGGACTCGCCCTGCTCATCGCCTCGCGTGTGCTGCTCGGCGCGGCCGAGGGACCCGCCTTCCCTGTCGCGCAGCAGACCGCGATGTCCTGGTTCCCCGACCGCAGCCGCAACCTGCCGGGTGCGCTGGTCGTCCTCGGCACCACTCTCGGCGTGCTCCTCGCCGCACCCGGCCTGACCTGGGTGATGGACCACCACGGCTGGCACTCGGCCTTCGCCGTCGTGGCGCTCGTCGGCCTGGCCTGGGCGCTGTTGTGGGCCCCCCTCGGCGGGGAGGGGCGCTACGCGAGCGCCGCGCCGGACGACGCCTGCTCCGCCCGGGCGGACGCCCCCACCGCCGACGGGATCGGGGCGACGGCGCGCCGGACGCCGTACCGACGGATTCTCGCGACCAAGACCTGGATCGGAGCCACGACCGCCTACTTCGGCGCGTACTGGATCACCGCGTTCGGGCTGGTCTGGCTCCCCTCCTACCTGCACGAGGGACTGGGCTACTCGACGGCCGCGTCCGCCCGGGTGCTGATGCTCGTCTACGGCCTGAACGCCGTCGTCGTGCTCGGTCAGGCCGGCCTGACCGGGTGGCTGCTGCGCCGCGGCACGGCGAGCCGGTCGGCCCGCGGCCGGGTCGGCGGCACGCTCCTGCTCATCAGCGCCGCAGCCTGCCTCGCACTGCCTTCCGTACCTGCCGGTGCCGCGACCGTCGTGCTTCTGGTCGCCGGGTTCGGAACAGCCGGCGCGATGGCCAGCATCGCCGTAACCACCGTCACCCGGCTGACTCCCGCCGATCGACGTGGCGGAGCCCTGGGCATCATGAACGCCGTCGTGACCACCGCCGGCCTGATCGCACCGACACTGATCGGGCACCTCGTGGACGCCCACGGCGCAGCCGGCTACCAGTACGCCGTCCTGATCACCGGTGTCCTGCTCCTCCTGGGCGGGACCGCCGCGGCCACACTGATCGACCCGGACCGCGACGCTCGCCTGCTGGTCGATTGAGACCCGGCCGTCCTCACCCCCTTCTGCGGGATGCGCCCATCGCACGACCCACAGGTCCCCGCAGTTCCCATGCCCTCGGACGGAGCGCGCCGTCCCGCATCAGGCACGTTCGCCTCCATGCCGTCCATCAACGTCCACAAGGAGTGACGTGACCTCCAGCGCCCTCGACACATCCGCCCTGGACCAAGCCGTCGCTGCGCTGTGCCGCGGCGCCGAGTCCTGGTCCGCCACCCCGCTGTCCGAGCGCATCGCCCTCTTGGAGCGGCTGCTGCCGCGGGTAGTCGCCGGCTCCGCCGACATGGCCGCAGCCGGGGCGAGCGCCAAGGGATACGCTCCCGACTCCCCGTGGGCCGCCGAGGACTGGATGGGCGGGCCATGGGCTCTGGTACAGAACACCGCGGCCCAGCTGCACGTCCTGCGGCGCATCGCCGCCGGCCGCGATCCCCTGGCCGCCGGGGCCGTGCGCGAGCGGGACGGCCGGGCGCTGGTCGACGTCTTTCCCGCCACCGGATGGGACAGGCTGCTCCTCAACGGCTTCAGCGCCCAGGTGTGGACGCGCCCCGGCACCACCACCGAGCAGGTACGCGAGCGGGCGGCGGGGGAGTACCGGGGGCGGCCCGGACGCCCGGGTGTGGCCCTGGTGCTCGGCGCGGGCAACGTCGCGGCCATCACGGCCCTCGACATCCTGCACAAGCTCTACGCCGAGGGCCAGGTCGTCGTTGCCAAGATGAACCCCGTCAACGCCTATCTCCGCCCGCACTTCGAGCAGGTCTTCGCCGAGTTCGTCGCGCGCGACTGGGTCCGTTTCGTCGACGGTGGAGCGGCCGAGGGCGGTCACCTCACCCGGCACGAAGGCGTCGACAGCATCCACGTCACCGGCAGCGACCGCACCCACGACGCCATCGTGTGGGGCACCGGCGAGGACGCCGCCGAACGGCGCCGCGAGGACCGGCCCCTGGTCGGCAAACCCTTCAGCAGCGAACTGGGCGGTGTCAGCCCGTGCATCGTGACACCCGGGCCATGGACCGACGCTGACTTCCGGTTCCAGGCCGAGCACATAGTCAGCAGCAAGATGAACAACTCCGGGCACAACTGCATCGCCAGCCAGGTCCTGGTCGTCCCCCGCGACTGGGACGGCACGGAGCGGCTGCTGAACGAGATCCGGCGAGTGCTGCGGGCACTGCCGCCGCGCACCGACTACTACCCCGGGGCCGGTCAGCGCCTCGCCGCCGTCCGTGCGGCACACCCGACGGCGGAGACCTACGGCGACGGCTGCCGGCTCCTCGTACCCGACATCGCCGACCACAACGACGTCCTGATCACCAGCGAGGTCTTCGGCAGCGCTCTGGGCGTCGTACGGCTCGCAGGGACGACCACGGACGAATTCCTGCACCACGCCGTCGACTTCGCCAACGACGTCCTCCCCGGCAGCCTTGGCGCCACGCTGATCGTCCACCCCAGGACCGCGCGCACCGAGCACGTGGCGCTCAAGACGGCGATCGCTGCCCTGCGGTACGGCACGCTGGGCGTCAACTGCTGGTCAGGGGTGGGCTTCCTGCTCGGCTACACACCGTGGGGCGCCTTCCCGGGCAACACACCCCAGGCCATCGGCAGCGGCATCGGTTTCGTGCACAACGCGTTCATGCTCAAGGACGTCGAGAAGACCGTGCTGCGCGCTCCCTTCGCCCCGGCTCCGCGCGGCCTGGTCACGGGGGAGCCGTCGCTGTCCCCCCGGCCACCGTACTTCGTCACCAACCGTACGGCGCTGACCACCGTGGCACGCCTCACCCGCTTCACCGCCGCGCCGGGCGCGCTGAAGCTGCCGGCTCTTTTCGCGTCCGCGCTGCGCGGCTGACCTGCCGGAACCGGATCGTGCAGGTCCCGTTTCGACCGTTCCCACACTCTCAGGGAGACCCCTTGTTGGACCTCGCCGTTTCGCTGGAAAGCAGTGCCCGCGACGTGCCCGACCGCACCGCTGTCGTCCTCGGCGACCAGCGGCTGACCTACGCCGAACTGGACACGGCCGCACGCCGGGTGGCCCGCCTGCTGCATGCGCGGGGCATCCGGCCCGGGGACAAGGTCGCGCTGTCGTGCCCCAACCTGCCCTGGTTCCCGGTCGTCTACTACGGCATCCTCAAGGCCGGGGCCGTCGTCGTTCCGCTCAACGTCCTGCTCAAGAGCCGCGAGATCGCCTACCACCTGACCGACTCGGGAGCCAAGGCCTACTTCTGCTTCGAGGGAACACCCGAACTGCCGATGGGCCAGGAGGGGTGGAACGGGTTCGGGACCAGCGACGGTTGCGAACACTTCTTCCTGCTGACCGCCGCCCCACCACCGACTCCCCGCTCGCGGGCGCCGAGACCCTGACCGCGGCACTGGAAGGGGGGAGCGCGGACTTCGAGACGGTCGCCACCGAGGCCGGTGACACCGCGGTCATCCTCTACACCTCCGGTACCACCGGCCTGCCCAAGGGCGCCGAACTCACGCACGCCAACATGACGCTCAACGCCCTGACCTGCCGGCAGCTGTTCGGTGAGGCCGAACACGACGTGCATCTGATCACCCTGCCGCTGTTCCACTCCTTCGGCCAGAGCGTCCAGATGAACGCCGGTCTCGCGGCGCGGGCGACGCTGGTGCTGCTCCCGCGCTTCGAGGCGCGCTCGTCGCTCACCCTGATGGAGCGCCACTCGGTCACGATCTTCGCCGGCGTTCCCACCATGTACTGGTCCCTGCTCAGGGAGGCGGCGCCCGGTGCGGACCTCGCCCAGATCGCACAGAGTCTGCGCTTCGCCGTCTCGGCGGGCGCGGCACTGCCGGTCGAGATCCACCGCCGCTTCGACGAGCGGTTCGGCATCACCGTCCTGGAAGGCTACGGCCTGTCGGAGACCAGCCCGGTGGCCACGTTCTCTCCGCCCGGCGAGAAGGCGCGCCCGGGCTCCATCGGGCGTCCCGTCTGGGGCGTGGAGGTGGATCTGATCGACGAGCACGGGTCCCCGGTCGAGGGCCCCGAAGCTGTCGGCGAGATCGTCATCCGCGGACACAACGTGATGAAGGGTTACCTCAACCGGCCGGAGGCGACGGCGGAGGCCCTGCGGGACGGCTGGTTCCACACCGGCGACCTGGCTCGCCGGGACAGCGACGGCTGGTACTACATCGTCGACCGAGCCAAGGACCTGATCATCCGCGGCGGCTTCAACGTGTACCCGAGGGAGATCGAGGAGGTGTTGCTGACCCATCCCGCCGTGAGCATGGCGGCCGTGATCGGCGTGCCCCACGACAGCCACGGCGAGGAGATCAAGGCGTGTGTGGTGCGTGCACCCGGCGTGGAGATCTCCGAGGAGGAACTCGTCGCCTGGTGCCGGGCGTCGATGGCGAGTTACAAGTACCCGCGCCTGGTGGAGTTCTGCGACCTCCTGCCCACCAACGCCACCGGAAAGATCCTCAAGCGGGAGCTGCGACGTGAGCGGAACGATGGCCGGCCGATGAGCCGGTGACGGAGACGGTCGGCCGACCGGTCCGCTCGGCCGGCCCGCGCGAGCCGGCTCCGCCGATCGGTGCGCTGCGCCCGGAGACGAGCCACCACAGGCGGAAGGGGGAGGGCCCGGTCAGCCGAGCTTGAGAAGGCCCGCTTCGAGCACGGCGCGGCCGAAGGGGCTCGCGAGTTCGGCGAGACGCTCACAGCCGGCGTCACCCAGGGCGGCGTAGGCGGGAAGGGCCAGGCGGTCGGTGCGGTCCTCGATGTGCCGGCGCAGGAGTGCGCCTTCCGCGCTCAGGGAGTCGCCGTCGAGAAGACCTCGCTCGCGTAGGCGCTCCTGGGTGGCGGCCCATTCCTCCTCGGGCCATGCGCGGCTCGCCTTGAGGAGGCCGACGGGAACCTCACCGGTGGCCGCGTGCAGAATCAGGGCCTCCAAGCCCCCGACGCCCTCGCCGAGCAGGCACGCGACATGGCCGTCTCCACGGAACTCCCGGAGCAGCGTCTGGGCGTGCCACAGCTGCAGTACCGGCTCCTCAGGCCAGGGCAGTGCGGCATGCGCGGCGAACAGCGGGCGGCCCTGGACGTGTTCGCAGGCCGTCTCGGCGGCCCGGTGGGTCAGCGCCAGGACCTCGTCCAAGCCGGGCAGCTCGTGGATTCCCGCTCGCCGCAGGGCTTCGCCCGCCGCGGCGTACCGCGCGTCCAGCACCTGCTGCGGTGTCGTCGTGTCCCAGGCCCCGTCGACCGCCTGCCGCACGAAAGCGGGGTTGAAGTTGTAGAAGGTCGAGATGACCAGTTCGGCGGATGCTCGGCCGAAGGCGGCGCCGCGGGAGGCGAAGTACCCGGCGCGTCGGCTCAGTCCCAGGTCCGTGTACCGTCGCGTTGCCTCGGGGACGAAGTAGATCATGCCGTGTACGGGTTCGAGGCGGCGCCAGGCGGCACGTGCTGTCTTCATGCGGTCACGTCTCCGGGGAGTCGACAAGTGGGGTATCCGCCGCTGTTCCGGACTCGCCGTGCGCTCGTAGGTGTTCGAGCAGCAGCCGGACCAGCGTTTCGGGTGCCTCCTCGGGGATCCAGTGGCTGACCCCCTGGAGGATCTCGAACCGGTACTGCCCGTTGACCCACCGCCCGGTCTCCCGTGCGGCCGCCGGGCCGAACGCGATGTCCTCCGTGCTCCATACGTACAGCGTGGGCACGTCGATGGCGCCGATCGTGCCGTCGGGGCGGCCGGCCCGGTACCAGTTCAGCGCCGCGGTGAGAGCGCCCGGCCGGGACAGGTGCCGTACGTAGGCCTCGGCACTGTCCTGCGGGACCTTTCCGGTGTAGAGGTCGCGCAGCTCCTGGGCATCGTGGGCGAGCATGCGCTCCTCGGTCGCGGGCGTTTCGCGCCAGTCGATCATGTAGTGCGAGCGTTCGCGCTGATCCTGGTCGGTGCGCAGGGCAGTGGCGAGAGCGGCGGGGTGCGGGGTCGAGACAACGGTCAGGGTGCGTACGCGACCGGGGTGGGAGTGAGCGGTCCACCAGGCCACCGCACCTCCCCAGTCATGGCCGACCAGGTCGAACTCCCGCCAGCCCAGTTCCTCGGTGATCGCGACGACGTCGTCGACGAGAAGGCCGATGCGATAGTCCTCGGGCCGCTGGGGGCGGACGCCGGGGGAGTACCCCCGCTGGTCGGGCGCCACCACCCGGTAGCCGTGCGCGGCCAGCGCCGCGATCTGCCGTTGCCACACCAGCCCCGTCTCCGGGAAGCCGTGCAGCAGCAGCACCGGGCGGCCCTCGGGCGGACCCGCCACGATCGCGTCGAACACGCCCGCACCGGTGGAGATGCTCAGCTCAGTCACGACCCACCTCTTCATACCAACTGGTCGGTAGCCTCCAGGTGAAGAAACGGACTGTCAAGACTGCGAGCATGTGACACGCCGGGTGTCTCAGCCGGGCGGCGCCGACAGATGGATCAGGATGCCGCACACCTCGTCCACGATCTCCCTGGCCTCCGTCTCGTCCCCGCAGTCGCCCAGCTCGCGCGCCGCCCCTCCGATGACGGTGGTCAGCACGCTCACCCGGACCCGGCCGGCGCGTCGCCGCTCGTCCACCTCCAGCAGCCGGGCGTTGCGCCGTACCCATGCGCGGTCCCACTGGCGGCGCAGCGCGTCGAAGCCCGCGGGGGCGTCGTCCTCCACGAGGAGTCTGCCGAGCCTCCGATTGTCCCAGGCACCCTCCAGGTACGCCCTGGCTCCCGCCACGAAGAGAGCGATGGGGTCGTCCACACCATGGCTTCGCTCGGAGGCCAGCGTGGCCGCGGTCCGGCGCTCCTGCTCCTCCCGGAACTCCTCCCAAAGGGCGAGGTAGAGCCCTCGCTTGCCGCCGTAGTGCTGGAAGAGGCTGCCCACCGGTATGCCGGAGCGCGCCGCGATCTCGGTGAGACCGGCGTCGGTGTAACCGCGTTCGGTGAACACCTCCAGCGCGGCGTCCAGCAGCGCACGCCGGATTGTTCGGTTCTGCTCGGCGTGCCCCTGCGGCAGGCCCATGTCCCCGTGCCCGTCCGGCAGCTGACGCGCCACCTCGGACCCGGCAGACTCCACGATGCCGCTCACCGGCAGTCCCCGCCTTCCTCGGCCCCGTCGCGGATGGCGAGGGCGACCAGTAGTTCCAGGAGGTCGGCGATCCGGCGCGGGTTGCGGCCGGTGCGTTCCTCGATCCGGCGCAATCGGTAGTGCGCCGTGTTGTGGTGCACCCGCAGCCGATCGGCGGCCAGCCGCAGATTGAGGTCCGCCTCCGCGAATGCCCGTATGGTGGCGGCCAGCGTGTCGCCACGTCTGCGGTCCTCCTCCAGCAGCGCACGCACGTGGGGATCGACCAGCTGGCGGGCGATGTCGTCGGCGCGCAGCGCCAGGTAGTCGAACGGGGACAGCCGCGGCAGTGCCGCCACCCCGCCCCCGCTCGGCACGAGGTCGAGGGCGGCGCGCGCCTCCTCGTAGGCGCGCGGAAGTTCACACGCGCCCTGGGCGACCGTACTGATCCCCATGGAGAGCATGGTTCCGCCCCGCGCGAGCCGTTGCTGCACGGCCTCGAAGTGGGCGCAGATGTCGTCCGCGTTCATGCCGGTCCGGACGACGGGTACGGCCACCACCTCGCCGTGGCGCACGACGACGAGGGTCCTTCCGGCCCAGGGCCCGGCGACGCTGATCGACGCGCTGGTGGCGTAGCCGTTCTCGGCCGAGTTGTAGTCCCCTGTGCGGGTGTCGCCGACGCACACCGCCACGACCGCCATCATCGGCGAGCGGGGTCCGATGCCGTAGGCCTGCGCCGTGGCGAACAGCGGACCGCGCGCCGGTACCACGCCGGTCAGGAGCTGGTCCAGGAGATCCCGGCGCTCCCGGTCCGCGTCCGCCACCACGTGCTGCTGGTACTCGATGTAGGCCTGCGCGGCATGGGTACTGGCGTAGTCGACGTACCGCATCAGCGGGGTGACGAGGGACAGCGCCGCCTGCTGGGCCTCGGCGGACGTGCCGGCGCAGTCCAGCAGTGCGTCCCACAGCACCTGCCGGCCGACCCGGAACGCACTGATCCAGTCCTCCAGGGCGAACCCCGCGCGTGCTCGGCGCATGGCTGCCGCACGGCTGAAGACCAGGTCCTCGGGGGCCATGTCGCGGTCGCCGGCCAACGCCGCCAACTGCATCCGGTAGTGCCCGAGCACCTGGTCCCGTACGTCGTCGAAGAACCGTTCGTCCTGCAGCGCGTACGACGGGATCTCCGCGCGCATCACGTCGACGGCGGTCGCCGCCACCTCCTCGACCCGGTCGTGGACGGCGTGCAGGATCCGCCACCGCTCCCGGCGGAGCGGTTCGGAGAGTTGGGGAGTGCCCAGGGCAGGACCGCGAGGCATGACGCCGATCGTCGCCGTCCGCCTCGTGCTCCGTCAACAGGCTCGGCGTGAGACATCTCCCGGTGCCTGTGCGCGGCGCACAGTTCGGCGACCGGGAAGTTGGGTGCTCACACCCAATGTGTGCCTGGAACGCCTCCACCTACTGTGACGCTCGCTCACCCCCCAGCACGTCGGAAGGGGCGTCACTCATGCTCGCGGTCGACGGTATCACCGTGCGCTTCGGCGGGATCACGGCACTGGACGGTGTCGGGTTCACCGTCGAGCCGGGCACCGCCGTGGGGCTCATCGGGCCGAACGGAGCCGGCAAGACCACTTTGTTCAACTGCCTCACCAGGCGCTGCACCCCCGACGGGGGAGACGTGCGGTTCGAGGACGAGGACCTGCTGGCCCTCCCACCGCACGCCGTGGCCGGGCGCGGCATCGCCCGCACCTTCCAGAACCTGGGCCTGTTCCCGCGACTCACGGTCCGGGAGAACGTCATGGTCGGCGCGCACAGCCGGGGGCGCAGCGGACACCTCGCCGCGGCGCTCCGGCTGCCCCGAGTCAGGCGGGAGGAGAGGGAACTACGTGATCAGGCAGACGACTTGCTACGGCGGCTCGGCCTGGCGGACGTCGCCGACCACCCCGCCTCCGGGCTGCCGTTCGGCACGCTCAAACGCGTCGAACTCGCCCGGGCACTCGCGGTACGGCCGCGGCTGCTCCTGCTCGACGAACCCGTCAACGGGCTCAGCCACGGCGAGGTCGGCCAATTCGCGGATCTGGTCCGGTCGGTGCGCGAGGAGTTCGACCTCACGCTCGTGGTGGTCGAACACCACATGGGGTTCGTGATGGGCCTGTGCGACAAGGTGGTCTGCCTCGACTTCGGCCGCAAGATCGCCGAAGGCTCGCCGGAGGAGATCCAGCGCGACCCGGCGGTCGTCGAGGCGTACCTGGGGGCGGCCGCATGAGCGAGCCCACCGCCGACCGCACCGATGCCGAGCCGAGTGCGGAGCCGAACTTCCTCAAGGTCGCCGGCCTGCACGCCGGATACGGCCAGGCCCGCGTGCTGCAGGGCCTCGACTTCTCCGTCGCCCGCGGTGAGGTGTGCGCGATCCTGGGACCCAACGGCGCGGGCAAGACCACGACGCTGCGGGCGCTGAGCGGCGTGGTCCGCGGCCGCGGCTCGGTCACCCTGAACGGCACGGAACTGCTGGGCCGCTCGCCCGAACAGGCCGCCAGGCTGGGCGTCGCGCATGTGCCCGAGGGCCGGGGCACCTTCAACGACCTGACCGTCGAAGAGAACCTGCGCATAGGCGCCCACCTGCGCACCGGCCCCGGCCGGCGAGGCCGCGCCGAGCGTACGGCCGTGGCGGCCGACCTGGAACGGATCTACGGCCACTTTCCCAGACTGCGCCAGCGGTCGCGGCAGGCCGCCGGCAGCCTCAGCGGCGGGGAGCAGCAGATGCTCGCCATCGGCAGGGCGCTGATGCTGCGGCCGTCGCTGCTGCTCCTGGACGAGCCGTCCCTGGGCCTGGCGCCGCTGATCACTCGCGAGCTGTTCGAGATCGTCCGTGCCGTCAACGAGGAGGAACGCACCACCGTGGTCGTCGTCGAGCAGAACGCCCAGCTCGCGCTGGACATCGCGCACCGGGCCCACGTACTGGAGGCCGGCCGCCTGGTGCTGTCAGGACCGGCTCGACAGGTCCGCGAGGACGGGCAGGTCGCCGAGGTGTACCTCGGTGTCTCCGTCCGCTCCCGGAAGGCCGGGTGAGCGCTGTGACCGATCTTCTCCAGCAAGTGGTGGAAGGACTGGGCTCCGGCGCGGTGTACGCCAGTCTGGCGCTGGCCCTGGTGCTGATCCACCGGTTCACGGGGATCGTCAACTTCGCGCAGGGCGAGCTGGCCATGCTGTCGACGTACGTCGCCTGGCAGTTGGTGGCGTCCGGGATGCCGTTCTGGCTGGCGCTGCCGGTCACCCTCGCGGCGTCCTTCGCCGGGGGCATGCTGATCGAGCGGATCGTCATCCGCCCCGTGCGGGGCGCGCCCGAGCTGACGGTGGTCATCGTCACGGTCGGCCTGTTCATCCTCGTCAACGCGATGGCCGGCCTGATCTGGTCGTTCACCGTGAAGGACTTCCCGCAGCCCTTCCCCGACGGCGGGCTCGACCTGGCGGGGGTGCGCGTGGACTGGTCGACGCTCGGGATCCTCGGCGTGGTGGCCGTCGTGATGGGCCTGCTGTATCTGCTGTTCCAGCACACCTCCATCGGCCTGGTGATGCGGGCGGTCGCCTGCAACCCCTCCTCGGCCCGGCTGTCGGGCATCCGGGTGGGACGGGTGCTGATGCTCGGCTGGGGGCTGGCCGCGGCGGTCGGCGCGGTGTCGGGCGTGCTCGTCGCCCCGGTGCTGTTCCTGGAGCCCAACATGATGGGCGGGGTACTGATCTACGCGTTCGCCGCGGCCACCCTGGGGGGCTTCGACAGCCCGGTGGGCGCGGTTGTCGGCGGCCTGTTCGTGGGCGTCGCCGAGACCCTGACCGGGGCGTACGTGGACGTGATCGGTGCCGATCTGAAGGTGGGCGTCCCCCTCGTGATCATTCTGGCGGTGCTGCTGGTGCGGCCCCAGGGCCTGTTCGGACGGGCGGCGGTGGAGCGCGCATGAACACCATCACAACGGCGCTCGGCACCGACCGGGCCCGGCGGCTGCGGGCCGCGCTCACTGTCCTGCTTGCGGGGGCGGTCGCCGTCGGAGCACCCTTCTACTTCGCCCCCTTCCAGGTCTTCCAGCTGACCATGGTGCTCCTGTACGCCGTGGCGCTGGCCGGGCTGAACCTGCTGGTCGGCTTCGGCGGGCAGATATCGCTCGGGCACGGCGCGTTCTTCGCGGCGGGGGCCTACACGGCGGCGGTCATGCTCGACCGGTACCACACCGGCCACCTGGCCACGCTGCCGGTCGCGGCCGCCGGATGCTTCCTGCTGGGCCTCGGGTTCGGAGTGCCCGCCCTGCGGCTGCGCGGGCTGTACCTGGCCCTGGTCACCCTTTCGTTCGCGGTGTTCCTGCCGCCCTTGCTCAAGCGGCTCGAGCCGGTGACGGGCGGTTCCATGGGCCTGACCGTGGACAAGCTGCAGCCGCCCGCGTGGAGCGGGCTGGCCGAGGACCAGTGGATGTACTTCGTCGTCCTCGCCGTCACCGCGGTGGCCCTGCTGCTCGCCCGCAACCTGCTGCGGTCCCGGGTCGGCCGGGCACTGCTCGCCGTGCGGGACAACGAGAGCGCCGCCGAGGTCATGGGCGTGCGGCTGTCGTTGCACAAGACCCTCGCCTTCGCGTGGAGCGCGATGTTCGCGGGCGTCGCCGGGTGTCTGTACACCTGGGTGATCGGCTTCGTCTCGCCCGACTCCTTCAGCTTCGTTCTGTCCATCACCCTGCTGGCCGGCCTGGTGGTCGGGGGGCTCGCCTCGCTGTACGGACCCCTGCTGGGCGCGGCGTTCGTGATGTACGTGCCGAGCGTGTCCCAGGACGTCAGCGAGGCCGCACCGGGAGTCGTGTTCGGCCTGCTGATCATCACGGTGATGTTCGTGGCCCCGACGGGACTGGCCGGTCTGCCGGGCCGTGTCCTGGGCGCTGTCGTCCGTCGCCTGCCCCGCACCATCGCCGCCCTCGACCGGACACCCGAGGCGGACTCCGTGCCTGAGGCGGATTCCGTGTCCGAGGCGGACTCCGCACCCGATGCGGAACGGAAGTCCCCGGCAGGATCCCGACCCGCCACGACCCTCACTCCTGCGGACCCCGCAGTTGTCGACGCCGAACCCGTGGGCGCACCGCCCCGCACGGAAAAGGAATGAACCACATGCGCAAGACGACCGCTCTGCGGGCGGCTGCGGCCGCGACCGCCGCCCTGCTCACCGCCACCGCCTGCAGCAGCCAGCGAGGGCAGGACGACCAGTCCACCACCGCCGGTGGCGCGTGCAAGGGCCAGCAGACCACCGGCATCACCGACAAGACCATCAAGCTGGGCGGGATCTACCCGCTGTCAGGACCCGCGTCCGCCTACGGCACGATCAGCAAGGGCGTGGCCGCCTACTTCAAGTACGTCAACGGCAAGGGCGGCATAGACGGCCGCAAGGTGCAGTTCATCGTCCGGGACGACGGCTACCAGCCGCCCAAGGCGGTCGAGGAGGCCCGCAGACTCGTCGAGCAGGAGAAGGTCTTCGCCGTGTTCCAGACCCTGGGCACTCCATCCACGGCGGCCGCGTGGGACTACCTCAACAAGCAGAAGGTGCCGCAGCCCTTCGTCGCCACGGGTGCTTCCGTCTGGGGCACGGACACCAAGCATCCCTGGACCATCGGGTGGCAGCCCAACTACGTGGCCGAGGCCAGGGTGTACGCCAAGTACCTCAAGGACGAGCGGCACAAGGCCAAGGTCGCGGTCCTCTACCAGAACGACGACTTCGGCAAGGACCTGCTCGGCGGGTTCAAGAAGGCCGTCGCCGGCAGCGGCATCAAGGTGGTCGCCGAGGAGAGCTACGAGGTCACCGACCCGTCCGTGTCGGCGCAGATGGCGAGCCTCTCCCGCTCCAAGGCGGACGTGCTGCTGGACGTCACCACCCCCAAGTTCGGCAGCCAGGCCCTCGCCGCCGACGCCAAGAACACCAAGTGGAACCCGCTGCACATCGTGAACAACGTGGCCTCGTCCGCCGCCGTGCTCCAGCCCGTCGGGTTCAAGAACGTGCAGGGCGTGGTCTCGGCGACGTACTTCAAGGACCCCGCCGACCCGCACTGGGCGAACGACCCCGAGATGAAGACCTACATGAACGCCCTTCACAAGTACGCCCCCGACGCCGACCCGGCCAACCAGTTCAACGCCTACGGCTGGGCCGTCGCCTCCAGCCTGCACAAGGCCCTGGACGCGATGAAGTGCCCGACCAGGGAAGGGCTGCGGGACGCCGTGCGTAACCTGAAGGACGTGAAGGTGGGACTGCTGCTGCCGGGTGTCACCCTGTCCACGGGCCACGGCGACGCCTTCCCGCTCGAAACGATGCAGCTGATGCGGTTCAAGGGCGAGCGGTGGCAGCTGTTCGGCAAGCCGGTGGACACCCGCAAGGAGTTCGGCCCGCTGGCGAAGTGAGCCGGCGTGGGCGGTCCCGGTCGATGCCCTGACCCTGGGGACCGCCCCCGCCGCGTCGGCACCGTGCGGACAGGCGTCCAGGTGCTCAGACGGCGTTCAGCCCTCCGTCCACCACCAGGCTCTGCCCGGTGATGTAGGAGGCGCGGTCGCAGAGCAGGAAGGTGATGGCTTCGGCCACCTCCCAGGCGGTGCCCTGGCGGCCGAGCGGGATGCGCGTGAACGAGGCGGAACGCGACGCCCGTCGGGCCGAGGCCTCGCGGCCCATCGGGGTGTCGATCAGGCCGGGGACGACCAGGTTGGCGCGGATCCCGCGCGGCGCGCCCTCCTTGGCGACATGGCGGGTGAGACCGAACAGGCCGGCCTTGGAACTGTCGTAGGCGGGCGAGTCGGTGGCCGCGCGCAATCCGGCCAGGGAACCGACGAAGACGATCGATCCTCCGTCGGCGATCGCGGGCAGTCCGTACTTGGCGGCGAAGAACGGGGCGCTCAGGTTGAGCGAGAGCACACGTTCCCACTGCTGCGGTGAGGTCTCCGCCAGGCCCGCGCCGAGGCCGATCCCGACGTTGACCACGATCGCGTCGAGCGAGCCGAGTTCGCGGAGGGCTTCGGCGACCATGGCCGAGGACTGGCCGGGATCCGTGGCGTCACCGACCACGGGCAGGCCACGGGCGCCTTCCTCATCGACCAGGGCGGCAGTGGCCGCCGCGGCGGAGGGGGAGACGTCGGCGCAGGCCACGGAGGCTCCTTCGCGGGCGGCGAGCACGGCCACCGCCCGCCCGTTGCCCACTGGGGCCTTCGGATCGCCGCTGGGGCGAGTGCCCGCTCCGACGACCAGTACGTTCCGGCCGGCCAGGAGGCCGGCCGGGTGGGTCATGGTGTGCCGGGGCTCAGGCATCGGCGTGTGCCCCCTTCGCCGCGTCCGCGCCGGCCCCGGTGGCCCCGGGCAGGGTCTCCGTTTCGTAGCCGGGCTCGAGCCGGGTACCGGCGGAGTTCAGGAAGAACGCGACCATGTGGTACTGACCGACGAGCATGGTGATTTCGATCAGTTGTGCCTCGTCGTGATCGGCGGCGAGTGCGGACCAGGTGGCTGCGGACAGGCGTGCGTCCCGGTGCAGTTCGTCGGCGGCGCGCAGCAGACGGGCGTCGGCCGGCGTCCACCCCTGGGCGTCCGGGCCCGCGCCGACGCGCCGGATCTCCTCGTCGGTGACCCCGGCGGCCCTGGCCAGCGGTACATGTCGTCCCCATTCGTAACCGGCCCGGGTGTTGCACGCGGTGCGCAGGATCAGAAGTTCCCGGGTCCGGTCCGGCAGCCGGCCCTCGCGCAGCAGATAGCTGCCGAACGGCAGGAAGTGCCGGAAGAGGGCAGGATGCCGCACCAAGGTGGTGAAGACGTTGGCGAGGTGGCCGTCGGCGTCCCGGGGAATCGGGGCGAGCAGCTCCCGGGTGAACGGGTCCCATCCGTCCTCGGACAGTGGCGCGAGGCGTGGGCCGGTGTCCGGGGCCGCGTGGTGGGGGCGGTGATGGTGCTCGTCGGTCATGGTGGTCTCCGCACTCTTCGTCGGGTGGGGCGGTAGCACTAGGGCGGCTCTGAGCACGGTCGATCGGCGCCTCGTCGCGTGCGCGTCGATGCGGGCACCCTTTGCCGCCGTGCCACTGTGCTTTCGGGGCTGGCGGGTTGTCGACGGCTCTCCGGCCAAGGCCGTAGGGCGGCATATTGGTCAGTTGCACAACGGCCGGTGCCGGAGGGGCGGAGGTGAGGCCCATGGGCGGACAGTCGGGCGCGGTGGCGTCCCTCGAAGAGGTCATCGCCGCGATGGCCGCGCAGCAGACGCATGTGGGCGGGCGGTTGCACACGGATCTGGCGGACCACATCCCGTCCTACCGCGCGGTTCCGCCAGAACTCCTGGACCGGATCTGGCATCGGCACTTCCAGCGAGCTCTCGCGGTGGTGAGAGAGGGGACGGTGCCCGCGCCGGAGGACTTCGACGAAGCCGATGTGGCCCGGGACCGGGCCGCCCGCGGCGTGCCGCTCAGCGACGGACTCCGTGCCTTCCGCCGGGCGCTGAGCGCGATACGGGATCTGTTCCTTGCCGAGGCGACCCAACGCGGGCTGGACCCCGGCCTCATCGTCGACCGCACCAAGTGCCTGTGGGAGCTGGCGGACGTCGCGAGCCTGCAGATCGCCGCCGTCCACCGGCAGGCCGAGGTCGCCTCCGCCCTGTCCGACGCCCGCCGCCGCGCCGACTTCCTGCGTGGACTGCTCTACGGGACGCTGAGCGCGGCGGAGATCCACAGCGGTGCGGCGATCTACGGACTGGACCTGTCGCGGCCGTACCGGGCCATCAGAGCTGTACCGAACGGCAACGTCGGTCCGGATGCGCTGGAACGCTCCCTGGAGTCCCACGGCCGCTGGAACGGCCGAGGCGCGCTGCTCACCGTGCTGGACGAGGCGGTCGCCGGAGTCGTCGAGGCGAAGCCGGAGACCGGTGACCTGGAGGTGACGGCGGGGCTGGGCCCACCGACGGACCTGGCCGCGGTGCACCATTCCTTCCGCGCCGCCGGCAGGCTGCTGCAAGCCGCCCGAGCGTACCGTCTGCGCGGCGTGTACGACTTGAGCGACCTGTCCTGGCGGGTGGCGGTCGTCGCCGAACCGGAACTCGCCGAGTTGCTGCTCGACCGCTATCTGCGCCCACTGGAGGCGGAGGGGGAGTTCGGCGCGCTCATCGAGGAGTCGGTGCGGGGATACCTGGAGAGCGGACGGCACATCCGCGAAGTCGCTCGCGGCGCACATGTCCATGTCAACACCGTCCGCTACCGGCTGCGCCGTTTCGAGCAGCTCACGGGCTCCAGCCTGGACGCTCCGGACACCGCGGTGGAACTCAGCTGGGCCTTGGCGGCACGCGAGCTGGGGACACCGCCGCGAGGCCCGGCGGAATAGGCTTCCGAGCGGTGTCCGGTGCAAAAGCGGATGAGGTTCTCGCGGCAGGATCGCGACACCGCGCGACGGGACTTGGGCCCCTGGCGGACCACAGCGCAGGCACCGAGGCCGTTCGTGCGGTCCGCCTCCGCCGACATGGTCATTCGGCTGCGGCGAGCAGCCGGGCCTCGCTCTCCTCGTACAGCCGCTGGTTCTCGTGGCTGACGGCGGGGCGGCGCCGGTGGTCCCATCGGCTGCCCAGCCATCCCGCCAGGTAGCCGAACGGGATGGAGACCAGTCCGGTGGACTGCATGGGGAACAGGTCGAAGTCGGCGTTCGGGAAGACGGCGGACGGCGTGCCCGAAACGGCCTTGGAGAGTGCCATGAGCAGCAGCGCGCAGGCCGCGCCGCCGTAGAGGGTGGCGAGCAGGCCGGTGCGCGTGAAGCCTCGCCAGAACAGGGAGTAGGTGAGCGCGGGTGCCACCGCCGATGCCCCGATGCAGATGGCCAGAGTGGTCAGCACGCCGACGTCCCAGTTCTGGACCAGGGTGGCGAGCCCGATGGCAACGGTCCCCACGGCCACGCTCGTCCACGCCGCCACCGTCATCTCCGTACGCGGCTCGGCCTCTCCCCGGCGCGCCGCATGGGCGAACAGGTCGTGGGCGAGCGACGAGGCCGCGGCCAGAGTCATCCCCGCGACCGACGACAGCAGGGTGATGAACACCATGCCCGCCACGGCCGAGTAGAGAATCGTCGAGCCTGCGGAGTCGGAGGCTCCGCCGAGCACCTGCGACAGCATGAGCACCGACGTCCTGCCGTGCGGGTCGGCCGCGGTGATGTACCGCGATCCCACCAGCGCCGCCGCGCCCGTACCCATGATGATCACGAGCAGGCAGAACGTGGTGACCGTGCCGACCGCCCACGACATGGAGCGGCGCACGGCCGGCACGTCCTGCGCGGAGTACAGACGCATCGTGATGTGGGGCAGGCAGGCCACGCCGAGGACCACGGTGATCTGGAGACCGACGAAGTCCAGCCGGTCCAGGGCGGAGGTGCCCAGCTGAAGGCCCTGCTGGAGGAAGGCGGGGCCCGCGCCGCTGCCGTGCTGGGCCGCCCTGAGGACGTCTCCGGGGCTCCAGTCGAAGCGGTGCAGTACCAGAGCGGCAACGGCGAGGCTGGTGCCGAGCAGGAGCACGATCTTGATCATCTGAATGAGCGCGGTGCCCCTCATCCCGCCGAGCGCCGCGTAAAGGATCATCAGGCTGCCGACGATGACGATGCACACCGTCCTGGCGCCCGCCACGTGCGGGATGTTCAGGATGAAGGTGAGCAGCGACCCGGCCCCGGAGAGCTGGACGACCAGGAACGGCAGGGTCGCCGAAAGCGTCACCACGCAGGCGGCGATACGCACGGCCCGCCCGGGCATGTTGCGGGCCAGGACGTCGCCCATGGTGAACCTGCCGGCGTTGCGCAAGGGTTCGGCCAGCAGGAACATCAGCAGCACCAGGGACAGAGCCGTGCTGACCGCGAGGACGTAACCGTCGTATCCGGCGAGCGCGATGATGCCCGTGGTGCTCAGCACCGTGGCCGCGGAGATGTAGTCGCCCGCGATCGCCAGGCCGTTCTTGAACGGGGTGAGCGAGCGGTAGCCGGTGTAGAAGTTCGTCAGGTCGTCGCGGTCCGGTCCCGCCATCACGCACATCAGCAGCGTGACGGTGACCAGCGTGGTGAACAGAATCAGGACCGTGGCCTGCGTCCCGGTGCTGAAGTCGTTCATCTCGCCGTCCCCGTGTTCCGGCCGGTGGGGACCGCCCGCTCTCTGACGGTGCGGGCCAACGGATCCACCGAGCGTCGTGCGCTGCGTCCGTACCACGAGACCGCCGCGAAGGTGACGACGAGCTGAAGGACCCCCAGGGCCATTCCCAGGCTCAGCTCTCCGGCGATCTTGGCCCCCATCAGGCCGGGCGCGTAACAGGACAGCACGACGTACACCACGAAGGAGCCGAGCGCCGTGAGCGTGGAGATCCGGCGGAGCAGGCGGTAGGCCGAGCGCAGAGCGGCGAGGTCGGCACTGCGCCGATGAGCCTCGTGCGCGTGCGGTTCGCCCCAAGGGGCTTGTCCGTACGGTGCGTCCCAAGGGGTTTGCCCGTACGGGTCGTACGAGCCGTATGACCCGTACGCCTCGTACCGAGGGGCGTCGGGTGCGTACCCCTGGGGCTCGATGCGGGGCGGCCACCCCGTTTCTGTTGGCGGGTACCGGTTCTCGTCGGCGAATGTCATCGCATGGCCTTCCGCTGCGGCTCGGATCCGTGGAGGTGGACGGGGAGGAGGTGGCTGTGGCGGCGCACGATACCGACTGGTTGGGATGCCCATAAGCCCACTGTGGGTCACGTTTCGGGGTCGGGTGAACGACAGTCCGTTCGGCTCGCCACCCCGCCTCGCAGCCCAGCACGTGGCGAACATCACACGCTCCGACATACCTACCGGTCGGTACCCTGCGGCGAAGCCGTGAACGACAGGAGGCGTCATGTCTGCGACCAACCGCCAGATCCGTCTGGCAGCCCGCCCCGTGGGTGAGGTCAAACCCGATGACTGGGAGCACTGTTCAGGACTCGTCGACGAGCCTGGTCCGGGCCGGTTCGCGGGCCGGACGCGCGTCATCTCCCTGGACCCGGCGATGCGGGGCTGGCTGGACGACCGTCCCTCCTACCTGCCGCCGGTGGGCATCGGCGAGGTGATGCGCGCCGGATCGGTCATCGAGGTCACCGCGTCCAACCACCCCGACTTCCAGCCGGGCGATCACGTGGTCGGCGCGTTCGGCGTCCAGGAGTACGTGGTCTCCGACGGCAAGGGGGCCATGAAGATCGACACCTCCCTCGCCCCGCCCTCGACGTATCTCGGCGCACTGGGCATGCCCGGCATGACCGCCTACTTCGGCCTGCTGGACGTCGGGGCACTGCAGGACGGCGAGACCGTCGTGGTGTCGGGTGCGGCCGGTGCGGTCGGCACCATCGCCGGTCAGATCGCGAAGGCCAAGGGCTGCCGGGTCGTGGGCATCGCCGGAGGGCCGGAGAAGTGCGCCATGCTCACCGACGAACTGGGATTCGACGCGGCGATCGACTACCGCGCCGAGGACGTCAGGAAGGCGCTGCGCCGGGAGGCCCCCGACGGCATCGACGTCTACTTCGACAACGTCGGAGGTGACATCCTCGACGCCGCCCTGACGCGACTGGCGATGCACGCGCGCGTCGTGGTCTGCGGTGCGATCAGCCAGTACAACAACGCCACGCCGGTCAAGGGCCCCTCCAACTACCTCTCGCTGCTGGTGCGCCGCGCCCGCATGGAAGGCTTCGTCGTCTTCGACTACGCCAAGCGCTACGCGCAGGCCGCGCAGGACATCTCCGCCTGGATCGGAGCCGGCCGTATCAAGGTCAAGGAACACGTGGTGAGGGGAAGCGTGGACGACTTCCCCGAGACGTTGGGGATGCTCTTCCGCGGGGAGAACGTCGGCAAGCTCGTCCTGGAGCTGTCATGACCGCCGTCGAGAGCGACGCCGCCGCACGGCCGGGACAGACGGACGGCGCCGCGCTTCAGGGCAAGGTGGCCGTCGTCACCGGCGGTGCCAGCGGACTGGGCCGGGCCACGGCACTGGCGCTGGCGAAGGCGGGCGCGCGCGTGGTCGTCGCGGACCTCGACGCACAGGGTGGCCGCGAGGTGGCCGAGATGGTGGGCGGCCATTTCCGCGCCTGTGACGTCTCCGACCCCGACGCCAACCGCGCGCTGGTCGAGTTCACCCAGGAGCAGTGCGGCGGAATCGACATCGCGTTGCTCAACGCCGGGGTGGCGACCGGATGCGGCCTCGGCGAGGACTTCGACCTGGCACGCTACCGTCGCGCGATGGGGGCCAACCTCGACGGCGTGGTCTTCGGTACCCATGCGGTGCTGCCGGCGCTGCGGGCCCGCGGTGGAGGGACGATCGTGGCGACGGCGTCCCTGGCGGGCCTGGCGGCCGTACCGCTTGATCCCCTGTACGCGGCCAACAAGCATGCGGTCGTAGGACTTACCCGCTCGCTGGGGCCGGCTCTTGCGCCGGAGAACGTACGCTTCAACGCCGTCTGCCCCGGCTTTGCCGAGTCGCGGATCATCGATCCGCTGCGCGACATGCTCTCCGAGCAGGGGCTGCCGGTCATCCCGGCTCAGGTCGTGGCGGACACGGTGCTGCGGATCGTCACCGGAGACGGCACCGGGGAGTGCTGGTTCATCCAGCCCGGCCGCGACCCGGAGCCGTTCCGTTTCCGTAAGGTCCCCGGTCCGGGCAAGCCTGACGGCATCTGAGGAGGGGTCGGAGGTACTCGGCGGCTCGCCGTCCCTGGTGAGCCGCCGGGTCAGGCAGCCGCGGCCTGCGCGGTGAAGGCGCGCTCCAGCAGCGCGTACAGGGTGTCCTGCTCCTGCTGGCTGAGCTTGTTCAGGCCGGCCAGCGTGTTGTTCATCTTCCCGCGGATCACCTCGATGACCTGCTCGCCCTCCGCGGTGAGGAGGACGTTCTTGACGCGCCGATCGGAGGGGCTGGGCTCGCGGCGCACCAAGCCGCGCTTCTCCAACCGGTCGATGATCCCGGTCATGTTGGAGGCGTCGCAGGTCAGCGTGGTGGCCAGCACGCTCATGGAGGCGGGCCCCCGGCGCAGCACATTGAGTGTCTTGCCCTGGCTGGCCGTGAGGTTCTCGCTCGCGGCGGCGGTCGTGAAGTCGCCGTAGTAGGCAGCCAGCGACACGGAGAGCAGCTCCATGAGCTGGGCGGGGGTGACGCGGGGGAGTGCCGTCATGCGGGCACCTTACCCCCGGAAACTTGACGATCTCAAATATTGACGACTACGGTCTCCCCCATTACTTGAAGTTCTCAAGCTTCGACGTTCTGAAGTAGTTCGTCGAAGTCTCACTGAGGGAAGAGATTCCGTGTCTCACGAACAGCACACGGCGGCCGGACGCCGCTCGGCGGACACCGCGGTCGTCCTGGTGCTAGGCCTTGCCGCGATGGTCGTCTCGATGATGCAGACCCTGGTCGTCCCGATCCTGGGCATCATTCAGAGCGACCTGCACGCCACCACGGCGAACGTCAGCTGGGTGACCACCGCCACGCTGCTGTCGGCCGCCGTCTTCACCCCGCTGCTCGGCCGCTTCGGCGACCAGCACGGCAAGAAGCCCACCCTCGTAGGCGTTCTGCTGGTGATGATCGCGGGCTCGGTGCTCGCCGCCACCACCACCTCGCTGACGTGGCTGATCGTCGGCCGCGTGATGCAGGGAGCGGCGACCGCGATCTTCCCGCTCGCGCTCTCCATTCTGCGCGAGGAGATCAAGCCGGAGAAGCTGCACGGTGCCATGGCCCTGGTCAGTGGCACGCTCGCGTTCGGCAGCGGGCTCGCGCTGGTCGGTGCGGGGCTCCTCACCCGCGGCTCCGACCCCGACTACCATCGGGTCTTCTGGCTCGCGGTGGTGCTCGCGACGGTGGCACTGGCGGGAGTGCTGTTCACGGTGCCCGCTTCCCGGACGACGACGGGAGGCCGGACGGACTGGCTGGGCGCGGTCACCCTGGCGATGCTGCTGGTGCTGCTGCTTCTGCCCATCTCGCAGGGGCACGAGTGGGGATGGACGTCCGGCCGTACGCTCGGCTCCTTCGCCGGGGCGGTCGTCATGGCAGTGGTGTGGGTCATCACCGAGAGCCGGGTCGGGGAACCGATGGTGGACATGAAGATGTTCGCCCACCGGCCCGTTCTCTTCACCAACCTGGCCGGGTTGTTGCTGGGGTTCGCGATGTTCGCCCAGTTCATCGGCGTCTCCTACCTCGTCCAGGTGCCGGAGAAGATCGCGGGCTACGGCTTCGGCGCTTCCGTGCTCGAAGCGTCCGTGGTGTATCTGCTTCCGACCACACTCGTTTCGCTCGCGGGCGCCCAGTTCGGCGGCGTACTGGTGCGCCGGCTCGGCGCACGCTTCACCCTGGCCGCCGGGGCCTGCTTCGGAGTGCTCGGCTTCACCTGGCTGAGCGTCGCGCACGCTGCGACCGCCTCGGTGATCGGCGCGGGCATGGTCATCGGCCTGGCGATCAGCTTCGGATACGCCGCCATGCCGGCGCTCATCGTCGCCAGCGTCCCCGCCCACCAGTCCGGCATCGCCAACGGCATCAACTCCATCTCCCGCTCGGTCGGCAGCGCCGTCGCCAGCGCGGTGATCACCTCACTGCTGGCGTCGAAGACCATCCCGCTTCCGGCCGGAGCGCCCGCTCTGCCCCAGGAGAGCCAGTTCACGACGAGCTTCGTGATCGCCGGCGTGGCCTTCGGCCTGGTTGTCGCCGTGTCCCTCCTCGGAATCAAGTCGGTGCATGCGCCTCGTACGCCCGTGTCGAAGAAGGTCGCGGACTCCGGGACGGCGGGGATCGCGGAGGCGGAAGCCGAAGCCGGTGCCGAGCTCGTGTGACCGTGCTTCACGCACCGCCGCCGGCCCTGCGTACGGGCGGCCGGCACAGCACCTGCGTCCAACGACGGGTTCAGCCACGACGAGGCCGTCATCGACCAGCAGTCCGGTTGAACCCGCGGTTTCCCCGAAAGGCAAGTCACGATGAAGACGTCTGACCACACCCGGCACGAGTCCGATTTCACCTCGGTCGATCACCGCACGGCGGTCGCGGCGGAGACCGCCCGGTTCGTCGCGGCGGTCAAGGACGCCGACCTGGCCACAGCAGTGCCGAGCTGTCCGGGCTGGACGCTGGCCGACCTGGTCAAGCACACCGGCAGCGTCCAGCGCTGGTTCTCGGTCCTGCTGCGGGCGCGTATCCAGGAACCCCCGCGCACCCGTGAAGTGGACCTTCGGCTCCCGGACCAGGAGGGCGGATACGCCGACTGGCTGGCCGAGAGCGCGACCGTGGCCGCGGACGCCTTCGCGGCCACCGACCCGGACCTGCCCATGTGGGCATGGGGCGCCGACCAGTACGCCCGGTTCTGGGCACGCCGGATGCTCTTCGAGACCCTGCTGCACCGAGCCGACGCCGAGCTCGCACTCGGACTCCGGCCCGCGATCGACCGCCCCGTCGCGGTCGACGGGATCGACGAGTTCCTCGTCAATCTGCCCTTCGCCGGCTTCTTCGCCCCCAAGGTGGCCAACCTGCGCGGCCCCGACAGGACCATCCGCTTCCGCGCAACCGACGGGGACGATGCCTGGGTCGTCCGACTGCGGCCCGACAGCTTCGGGCTCGACACGGCCCACCCGGCCGCGGCCGCCGCTGACGCGACCGTCGAGGGAACCGCGGCCGACCTGCTCCTGCTTGTCTACGGCCGGCTGCCCTACGAGGCAGAGGCCCTCGCCCACGAGGGTGACGAGCAGCTGCTGGCCCACTGGTTCGCCAACTCCGCCTTCTGAGAAGGCGCACTCTGCGTTCACATGTGGTGTAACTGATCAAGCAGGTGACTCGCGGAAGCGTTGTCACGGGTAGGCTATTGCGCATCCGTGAGTCACCGGTCAGTATGGTTACGTGAATCACGCTTTCCCCTGCGGGACGCTTCCCCTGGACTTCGTCGGCACACTGCGCGCGCGACGCAACGACGAGCCGATGGAGAAGCTCGCCTCCCCCGAGCTGCTCGACGACTGGTTCCTGGAGTCTGGGATGCTCGATCTGGCGCCCGGGGCGAGCGAGGCCGACCTCGCCCTCGCCCTGGAGCTGCGCGAGGCGATCTACTCCCTGGTCGCGGCCCGGATCGAGCGGCGGCCACTGCCGGCCGAGGCGGTCGCCGAAGTGAACCTGCAGGCGGCGGGTCTCCCTGTGACCGTGCGGCTCGGTCCCGACGGTGCGACCCGTACCGGCACGGCTGTTCAGGGACTCTCCGCCCTCGCCCGTGAGGCCGTCGAGATCATCGGGGGTGGCGAGGCGGCGCTGTTGCGCGAGTGCGCCCGTCCCGAGTGCACTCAGGTCTACCTCGATCGCTCACGAGGCCACCGACGGGACTGGTGCGCCATGAGGACGTGCGGCAACAGGGTCAAGGCCGCCGCGTACCGGGCCCGCCAGCACAGTGGGAAGAGCTGACGTCACGTAGGTACGATGCGCAGCCTCATCTGGCACTCACTGGGGAGTGAACGGTTGTGACCAGCCGATCAGCCGCCTCGCTCCGGGCGCGGTACGTCGAACAAGCAGTGTCGGATCTGGCGGAGAACCGCCGCCGACAGCGTGAACTGGCCCAGAAGATCAAGATGTTGAAGCAGGAGGAAGCCCTCCTGATGGACATCCTGAAGCTCGCCGAGCGGTATGAAGAGGCGAATCCCGCTCCCCTTCCCGGGCAGGCACAGCAGCGACCCGCCGTCACCCGGGCGAAGGCCGCCGAGACGGGGAAGCCGCAGCAGCCTCTGCTCGGAGATGCCCTGATCGAACTGCTCGGTAACCATGAAGAGCCGCGGTCGGCCAAGGCCCTGCGCGACGAGCTGATGGAGCGACACCCGGACCGCTCGCCCACCCCGCAGGTCGTCCGCAACACCCTCGAATCACTCGTCGCGAAGGGGCGGATCCGGCGCCACAAGCGGGAGCGCTCGGTGTCGTACGCCCTCGCGGAGCGCGCGACAAGCTGACTTCTGTTGCGACGAAGGCGAGTTCACTCCCTCACAGGCGGTCCACGTCGACCACGGCCTGGGCGAACGCCGTCGGCGCCTCCTGCGGCAGGTTGTGGCCGATGCCGGTCAGCTTCCGGTGCTCGTACGCGCCGGTGAACTTGTCGCGGTACATGGAACCGTCCCCGGGCAGGGTGAAGGGGTCCTTCTCGGGGTCGAGGGTGATGGTCGGCACCGCGATGGACGGTGCCGTGGCCAGCTTCTCCTCGTAGCGGTCGTAACGGCGTTCACCATCGGCCACGCCGAGCCGCCAGCGGTAGTTGTGGATGACGATCGCGGCGTAGTCCGGGTTGTCGAAGGCGGCCGCGGTGCGCGCGAAGGTGGCGTCGTCGAAGTTCCAGGTCGGGGAGACGAGGTCCCAGACGAGCCGGGTCAGCTGGAGACGGTGGTCGTGGTCTTCCATGGCCTTCTTGCCGCGTTCGGTGGCGAAGTAGAACTGGTACCACCAGGTGTGCTCCGCGGCCGCAGGGAGCGGTTCGAGCTGGGCCTTGCGGTCGGTGATGAGGTAACCGCTCACCGAGACCAGGGCCTTGACGCGCTCGGGCCACAGTGCCGCGAGGATGTCGCCGGTTCGCGAGCCCCAGTCGAAGCCGGCGATCACGGCCTTATGGATCTTGAGAGCGTCCATCAGCGCGATGATGTCCAGGGCGATCGCCGACTGCTGCCCGTTGCGGAAGGTCTGCGAGGACAGGAACCGCGTGGTGCCGTGACCGCGGAGGTAGGGGACGATCACGCGGTAGCCCTCGGCCGCGAGCAGGGGAGCGACATCTACGTAGCTGTGGATGTCGTAGGGCCAGCCGTGCAGGCAGATGGCCACTGGGCCATGAGCGGGGCCCAGCTCGGCGTAGCCGACGTTCAGCAGACCGGCCTTGACCTGCTTCAGCGAGGGGAAGGCGGTAGGGGCGCCCGGGGCGCCCGCAGTGCCCGAGGAAGCCGGGATGGCGCTCGAAACACCCTGCAGACCGGCCAGTGAGACGGCGGTCGCTCCCGTGCCCAGGCCCATCGCCTTGGTGAAGGTGCGCCTGTTGATCATATGAAGCCTCCCGTGTTGTTGGACCAAGTGCCGCACAGGTGCCGCGAGTTTGCGTGCAGGGCGACACTGGCACAGAGTGCGTCACTAGTCAAAGAGGTTACGGATCTAATGTAGTAACCGATTGGAGTGGTGATGATTCTTGCGGCTGGGTTCGTCACCTGTCAGAGTGGTTACTCGATGCAGGGTATGGCCCTGGACGGAATGAAGAAGTGGAGTTCGGCCATGGACAAGGCAAAGGAACCGATGGCGGACCCCGCCGCCGCGGCACGGCACGCGCGGTACGGCAAGCTTCCCGAGCGCATCCGCTTCGAGAACATGACCGAAGAGGCGGAAGCCGGCCGCAGTGGCGGGGTGGCGGCCTCGTACAACCCCGAGGGCTCGTGGAACTACTACTCGTGTCTGGCTCTGGACCTGGGGCTGTAGGTGTCGAGCCGGATCTCACGGCCCTGCCGGCGCCTGCGCGGCCGGCGGTCATGGCCGGCCGGCACGTCCAGCAGTGGCGCGGAGGGTCGCCGGACGGGCAGTGCGGCCGGCGCCAGTCGACCGCGTTGTCCGCCGGAGAGCGATCCGAGCGTCCGGTCGTGCCCGAAGGGGCCGAGGCCGAGACCGTCGAGTACGAGCGCGGCGCGCTGGTCCGCGTCTCAGGTCTCCCGTTCCTGGGTCTGTTCGAGCCGGACGCCGTAGTCCTGCTGCAGGTCAACTGCTGCAGGCCCGCTCCTTTTTGACGGGCCGCTCTTGCCGTACAAGCATCGTCACCAGTTAAAGAGGTTACGCATACTCGGTTCACTCGAAACCGAGCCCTCACACGTGTTGCGCTGCAGAGAGCAGGCGCACCCCACTTCATGACAGGAACGTCAATGAGACGACTTCTGACCTTTCTCGCGGCCGGCGTACCGCTGGCGGCGGCCATGTGCCTGCCGGCCGGCGCTTCCGCGGACAACCGAGGCGCTGCCTTCGCCCCGTTCACCTGCTCGACCGTCTCCGTGCAGGCCCCGGCCGGCACCGAGGTGGAGTCCGTGACGGTGACCCGCGAGGCGGGCGGCACGGTGAACGGGACCGGGATCCTGGGTGGTTCGGTCTCCGGTGTACCGGCCTACTGCGAGGTGACGGTCACCCTCACCCATCCCGGAGACGGCGACCACGCCAAGGTGCGGACATGGCTGCCCGCGCAGGGGTGGAACGGCCGTTTCCAGGCGCTCGGCGGCGCTGCCTACGCCGCCGGGGACAACGGCGTGGGCCTGGGTACGGCGGTCAAGAACGGCTATGCCGCGGCCACCACCGACGCGGGCGTGGGCGACGTCCTGGACACCCACTGGGCGCTGAACAGCGAGGGGCAGGTCGACACCGCGCTGCTGAAGAACTTCGCCGACCGCTCCCAGCACGAGATGGCGCTCGTCGGCAAGCAGGTCGTCGACGAGGTCTACGGCAAGGCCGCTTCCTACTCCTACTGGAACGGCTGCTCCACCGGCGGACGCCAGGGCTACATGGAGGCCCAGCGCCACCCCGACGACTTCGACGGCATCCTCGCCGACGCGCCCGCCGTCAACTGGGACGAGTTCGAGGTCGCGACGCTGTGGCCGCAGGTGGTGATGAACGAGGCGAAGACCCGCCCGAGCGCCTGCGAGTTCAACGCCTTCAACCAGGCCGCCCTCAAGGCCTGCGACAAGCTCGACGGCGTCAGGGACGGCCTGGTCTCCGACCCCGAGCAGTGCACCTTCGACCCTCGCAGGCTGATCGGCACCAAGGTCGTCTGCGCCGGCGAGGAGGAGACGATCACGGCTGCCGACGCGGCCGTGGTGCGCAGGATCTGGGACGGCCCGCGGACCACGTCGGGCGAGAGGCTGTGGTACGGCCTGCCGGTCGGCGCCGACTTCACGAGTCTCGCGGGCGACGTCCCGTTCCCCGTCCCGGCCGCCTGGGTCGCGTCGTGGGTGAAGAAGCAGCCCTCCCTCGACACCTCGAAGCTGGCGTACGACCAGTTCACGCAGCTGTTCAGGCAGTCCCAGGCCGAGTACGACAAGGTCATCGGCACCGACGACCCGGACCTGTCGGCGTTCCGCAAGTCGGGTGGCAAGCTTCTCACCTACCACGGTCAGGCGGACCAGCTGATCCCCACTCAGGGCACCGTGGACTACCGCGAGCGCGTGCAGCGGAAGCTGGGCGGCTCACACCGGGTCGACGACTTCTACCGCCTCTTCCTCGCCCCGGGCACGGCTCACTGCGCGCTCAAGGACAAGGTGGACGACCTGGCCGCGCTGACCAAGTGGGTCGAGCAGGGCAAGGCACCCGAGACCCTCACCGCCTCGCTCACCGACGCCTCCGGCCGGACGCTCACCCGTGACCTGTGCCGCTACCCCCTGGTCTCCCACTACAAGGGCCAGGGCCCGGCCGACGCCGACAGCTTCCGCTGCGTCCCGCCGCACCGGCACTGACCGACATCCCGGCACCAAGCATCTCGACCACATCCGACACATCCCGATACCTCACAACCCAAGATGGGGGACCTGCCATGGCAGTCAGCTACACGGCCGTCGTCAACGTCACCGGAGAGGGCCGCAACGGCGGCACCGTCCGCTCTCAGGACGGCCTCCTGGACCACACCCTTTCCATCCCCAAGGAACTCGGCGGCGCGGGCAACGCCACCAACCCGGAACAGCTCTTCGCCGCCGGCTGGGCAGCCTGCTTCCTCGGCGCCCTGCGCCGGGCCGCCGCCATCCGTGGGATCAAGCTCACCAGCACCGCCATCACCTCCGAGATCACGCTCACGCACGGCGACGACGGCGAGTTCAGCCTCTCCGCCACGCTCAACCCCACCCTCGGTGGCGTCGACCAGCACACCGCCTGGGAACTCGCCGAGGCCGCCCACCAGATCTGCCCCTACTCCAAGGCCACCCGGGGCAACATCCCCGTCACCAGCCACGTGGCCACGACATCGTCGAAGGACGACTCGCGGTGAACGTCGAGCAGCGCTTTCACCCAGCACAGTCCGAACAGTCCGAGGTTTCCGGAGGGCGATTTCCCATGGTCGGTACGAAGGGTGTGCGCGGGCGGCGGTTCGCGATGGCTGTCGCAGCGACGGTCATGGCGGGTGCCGCGGTCGGTACGCTCGCCGTCTCCGCGAACGGCGCGTCCCGGCCGGCCGTGGCGGATCGGCAGGCCAGGCCGACCATAGTCCTGGAACACGGCGCCTTCGCCGACGGCTCCAGCTGGAACGGCGTGATCGAAAGGCTGCACGCCGACGGCTACCCGGTCGTCGCGGCGGCCAACCCGCTGCGCGGTCCGCACAGAGACGCCGCCGCCCTGCGCAGCGTCCTCGACCATGTCAAGGGCCCCAAGATCCTTGTCGGCCACTCCTACGGCGGCTCTGTCATCAGTCAGGCCGCCGCCAACGACCCCCAGGTCAAGGCCCTGGTCTCCGTCGCGGCCTTCCTCCCTGCCCCCGGCGAGACCGCTCTCGGTCTGACGAACAAGTACCCCGGCTCCACCCTCCCCGCCGCACTCGATCCCATTCCCTGCACCAATGCCGACGGCACCACCGGGACCGACCTCTACATCCGGCAGGACAAGTTCCGTCACCAGTTCGCCGCCGACGTCCCCGCGGACCAGGCCGCCCTCATGGCTGCCACCCAGCGGCCCATCGCCCAGGCCGCGCTGGAGGAGAAGGCCACCGCCGCCGCCTGGAAGAACAAGCCCACCTGGGACATCGTCACAACCCAGGACCTCAACATCCCCGCCGCCGTACAGCGCTTCATGGCCCAGCGCGCCCACGCCCACACCATCGAGGTCGCCGCCTCGCATTCCGTGGCCGTATCGCATCCCCGTCTCGTCGCGGATGTCATCGAGGAGGCGGCACGAGCCACGCGCTGAGGCCGGCTCCGCCGATGTAGGCGGTTGCTCCGCCCGACCCCTCGGCGGGCGGAGCAAGAGCCCTAGGAGTTGCAGCTTCCCGGGACGTAGCTGTAGCCGTCGAGGTAGAGGAGGTTGACGCCGAGAGCTTCCCCGTAGCCCACCGACCATGTCGACTGGAAGGGATCGGTCCCCTCCATGTAGAAGGTCATGACGTTCCCTTCGGTGACGACATGACCGTGGAAGCTGGTCCTGTCGTTCGCTGCCGCGACCTCGGCCTCGTCGCTGAAGGCATACGTCCAGTGACCGTCCGGTGCGTCGTTCGCGCCACCGCACCAGACGCCCACCACGCTGTCGGGGACGGACCACTGCAGCTCCGGGGTCTCGTTCGATGAGCAGCCGCTCATCACAAGGATCAAGCCCAGCACCAAGGCGCAGAAGAGCCGAGAGGCTGGCGCCGATGTGCAAGGCCGCATGGTCCCCCCCATACAGATCGGAAACTCTTGGGTGTGGCTCCGCTGCTGAACAACGCCTGTTCGGCAGCGGGCTCCCGTCCGCTCTGCACGCTACGAAGGAATGGCCGCGAGCACCCCCGTGATTTCCCCTGGATCCAGCCCCGGGTTACGGGGACGGGCGTCAGGTCTCCCCGCCCAGCTTGCCGATCAGTCCCATGCGAGAGGTGATGCCGAGTTTCATGTACGCATTGGCCAGGTGGTACTCGATCGTTCTGACACTGAGGACCAGTTCCTGCGCGATCTCGCGGTTCGGCATGCCCTGTACGGCGAGTCGGGCCACGGTCAGCTCCTGTGCGGTGAGCCCGGCAGGACGGACACCGCTCCGGGCCGCCACAGGCCGCCAACTCGGCTGCGCACCGCTTGAGATACGGCGTGGCCTGCAGTTGCAGGAATGTCTTGTGGGCGGCCTGAAGTTCGGCGACCGCCTTCGGGCGTTGGCGGGCGTGGCGCAGAAAGGTGCCGTACGAGAGATGGAGCAGCGCTTGCTCCCGGCACGGCTCTCCCCGCTCGCAGTATTGCAACCCCTTCCGGAACGCCTTGTCCGCCGCTTCCCGGTTGCCGAGCGCCTCCTCCAGCAGGCCCCGGCAACGCGCGGCTGATGCCTGTTCGAGCCATCGGTGTCGCTCGGCCGCGCGGTTCTCGTACGGCAACAGCACCGCGAGGGCCTCGCCCCCGTCCATAGGTGAGCTCCATCTCGAGTTCTTCGCCGCTGGCCTTCACCACGCAGCAGTCCGAGGTGACGCCGGACAGAAAGTGCCGGGCAAGAGAGGTCTTGCCGATCCCGGCGGGCCCGTCGACGAGGACGACTTGGGGCGTGCCACCCGCACACCATCACGCTCGGGCTCAGGCGGGAGGTTCTTCACGGCAGGGCGTCTTCACCCGACCGGGTGGTCCGCAGGGGAGGCCGCCCTCTTGCCGCAGATCTGCGTGTACCGCCTGACGGATCCTTGACCGCTGCTTCGGCCTCCGCGATGCTGTGTTGCGAAACACGAGATGCGTGCCGTATTAGGCAACGTCTCGTCCCTCTGTCAGCCGAGGAGTGGCCATGTCTCAGCAGGTCCGAGCTGTCGTCGCGCGGAGCAAGGGCGCCCCTGTCAGTCTGGAAACGATCGTCGTGCCCGACCCCGGCCCGGGTGAGGCGCTGGTCAAGATCGAGGCCTGCGGCGTCTGCCACACCGATCTGCACTATCGCGAGGGCGGCATCAGCGACGATTTCCCGTTCCTGCTGGGGCACGAGGCGGCGGGGGTGGTCGAGGCCGTCGGCGAGGGGGTCACCGACGTGGCGCCCGGTGACTTCGTGATCCTGAACTGGCGCGCCGTGTGCGGGCAGTGCCGGGCTTGTCTGCGTGGGCGGCCCTGGTACTGCTTCAGCACGCACAACGCGAAGCAGAGGATGACCCTGACCGACGGCACGGAGCTGTCGCCGGCGCTGGGGATCGGCGCCTTCGCCGAGAAGACGCTCGTGGCGGCCGGGCAGTGCACCAAGGTGGACCGGGCCGCGTCGGCGGCCGCCGCAGGACTGCTGGGCTGCGGGGTGATGGCGGGCATCGGTGCGGCCATCAACACCGGCAACGTCGGGCGCGGTGACACCGTGGCGGTCATCGGCTGCGGCGGCGTGGGGGACGCGGCGATCGTCGGGGCCAAGCTCGCGGGCGCGGCGAAGGTCATCGCCGTCGACATCGACGATCGCAAGCTGGCCACGGCCGCGAAGCTGGGCGCGACCCACACGGTCAACTCCAAGGAGACCGACGCGGTCGACGCGGTGCGTGAGCTGACCGGGGGCTTCGGCGCCGACGTCGTCATCGAGGCGGTGGGGCGTCCGGAGACCTACCGGCAGGCCTTCTACGCCCGCGATCTCGCCGGGACCGTGGTGCTGGTCGGCGTGCCGACCCCGGAGATGAAGCTGGAGCTGCCGCTGCTGGACGTCTTCGGCCGGGGCGGAGCGCTGAAGTCGTCGTGGTACGGGGACTGCCTGCCCTCCCGTGACTTCCCGATGCTCATCGACCTCTATCTGCAGGGCCGCCTCGACCTGGACGCCTTCGTCACCGAGACCATCGCCCTGGACGAGGTCGAGAAGGCCTTCGAGCGCATGCACCACGGTGACGTTCTGCGCTCGGTGGTGGTCCTGTGACGAGCGGCGCCCGTATCGAACACCTCGTCACCTCGGGGACGTTCTCGCTGGACGGCGGCACCTGGGACGTCGACAACAACGTGTGGATCGTGGGGGACGACGACGAGGCGCTCGTCATCGACGCCGCCCATGACGCCGACGCGATCGTCCGGGCCCTCGGCGGACGCACCCTGCGGGCGATCGTGTGCACCCACGCGCACAACGACCACATCGACGCCGCGCCCGAACTCGCCGACCGGACCGGCGCCCCGATCCTGCTGCACGCCGACGATCTGCGGCTGTGGAAGCAGACCCATCCCGACCGGCTGCCCGACGGCGAACTGACCGACGGGCAGCGCATCCTGGTCGCTGGCACCGAGCTGACCGTGCTGCACACCCCCGGTCATGCCCCCGGAGCCGTCTGCCTGCATGCCCCGCACCTTTCCGCCCTCTTCAGTGGCGACACGCTGTTCGCCGGCGGGCCGGGTGCGACGGGAAGGTCGTACAGCGACTTCCCCACCATCATCACCTCGATCAGGGAGCGCCTCCTCGCCCTCCCGGACGGCACCGCCGTGCACACCGGCCACGGGGAGACCACCACCATCGGTGCCGAGGCGCCGCACCTCCAGGAGTGGATCGACCGCGGTTTCTGACCGCTGCCGACGAAGCGGCCCTGCCCCGGTGACGGACCTCGTGGACGGCACCGGCGGCAGGGCCGTCGGCGCACCCTGTGCGCGCCGGTTCCGCCGCTTCACCTGCGCTTTCGAGGTCGCTTCGACGTGCCCGGGAAACGGTCGTCGGGCGCCGCGCAACCCGGCCTGCGAACGCCTTGACAACGCTTCAGAACGGCCCGCAGACTGGCGTTGCGTCAATCGCAATCCGTTTCGTTATACGCACCGAGGTGTCATGATGATTCCCGCGTGCCGTCTCGCGGATCTGCCGCGAGGCGAGGCCCAACGGCTCGACATCGACCCGCCCGTGTCGGTGTTCCACACCGATGACGGCGAGCTCTTCGCCATCGACGACACGTGCACCCACCAGGACGCCTCGCTCGCCGACGGCTGGCTGGAGGGCTGTGAGGTCGAATGCCCCTTGCATGCCTCCAAGTTCGACCTCAGGACCGGAGCCGTGGACGCACCCCCGGCCAAGCTCCCGGTCCGCACCCACGAGGTCGTCGTCGAGGACGGGATGGTCTACGTCCGGCTGTCCACGGACGCGCCGAACCTGCCGCCGTGCGTCGCCGCCCGCCTCGCCGGAGGCCCCGCGTGAGGACCGTCGCCGTGGTGGGCGCGTCGCTGGCCGGTCTGTCGGCCGCGCGCTCACTGCGGCAGCGCGGGTACGACGGCCGGCTCGTCGTCATCGGTGACGAGCCCCACCGCCCGTACGACAGGCCGCCGCTGTCCAAGGAGTTCCTGGCCGGTGCCGTCGGCGAGGCGGACCTTGCACTGGAGCGGGACGACGAGGAACTCCGGGCGGAGTGGGTGCTCGGGGTCCGCGCCACCGGGCTGGACCGCACCGAGCGGGCGATCCGGCTCGCCGACGACCGCGAGATCCGCGCCGACGGCGTGGTCATCGCGACCGGAGCCGCCGCCCGCACCCTGCCCGGCACCGAGGGACTTGCCGGGGTCCATGTGCTGCGCACCGTCGACGACGCCCGCGCCCTGCGGGACGACCTCGCCGGCGGCGGACGGCTGGTGGTGATCGGCGGCGGGTTCATCGGCGCCGAGGTGGCCTCCACGGCGTACGCCCTCGGCCTCGACGTGACCGTGATCGAGGCGGCGCCGACGCCGCTGGCCGGACCGCTCGGAGAGGCGATGGGCCGGGTCGTCTCGGCCCTCCACGCCGACCACGGCGTACGACTGCTGTGCGGGGTCGGGGTGAAGGGGCTGAGCGGGGAGCGCAGAGTCGATGCCGTACTGCTGGAGGACGGTCGCTCCGTTCCCGCCGACACGGTCGTCGTCGGGGTCGGCGCGCGTCCCTGCGTCGAGTGGCTCCAGGGGTCCGGTGTCGCGCTCGACAACGGCGTGAAGTGCGGCGCCGACGGGCGCACCAGTGTCGCCGGGGTGGTCGCCGTGGGCGACTGCGCCAACTGGTACGACCCGCACACCGGAATCCACCGCAGGGTCGAGCACTGGACCGGCGCACTGGAACGGCCCGACGCCGCCGTGGCCACGCTGCTCGCGCACGGTGCCGCGGAACCGGGTGTGCCACGGCCGCCGTACTTCTGGTCCGACCAGTACGGCGTGAAGATCCAGTTCGTCGGCCACGCCGCCGGGGCCGACAGTGTGACGGTCGAGGAGGGCTCCACCGACGACCGCAGCTTCCTGGCCGTCTACCGGCGGGCCGGCCGGCCGGTCGCCGCGCTCGGGATGAACCAGCCGCGGCTGTTCACCCGCTGGCGCAAGCAGTTCACCGCCACTGCATCTTGACGTGACTGAACCTTCCACGACGTTTCCCGAGGAGTGCAGCGTTGACCTCGACAAGCCTGCCGGACAGCCTCATCGCCACCCTTCCCGGCTCCGCCTACACGGACCCGGGGATCTTCGCCCAGGAGCAGGAGCGCATCTTCGAGACGATGTGGTTCTGCGTCGCCCGCGCCGCGGACCTGCCGAAGCCCGGCGCCTTCCGCACCGTCGACGTGGGCCGCGAGAGCATCCTCGTCACCCGGGCTCGGGACCACTCGATCCGTGCCTTTTTCAACGTCTGCCGGCACCGCGGAGCCAAGCTCTGCACCGAGGATTCCGGCGAGGTCAAGCGCGCCTTCCAGTGTCCGTACCACGCCTGGACCTACGGCCTGGACGGCAAGCTGGTCGCGGCGCCCAACCTCACCAAGATGCCCGACGTCGGCCGCACCGAGTACGGGCTGGTGAGTGTGGCCGTGCGCGAATGGCTCGGCTACGTCTGGGTGTGCCTGGCGGAGGACCCGCCCTCCTTCGAGCAGGACGTCATCGGCGAGGTGGTCACCCGTCTCGGTGACGTCGAGTCGATCGAGCGCTACGACATCGACAACCTCGCGGTGGGCAGTCGGATCGTCTACGACGTCAAGGCGAACTGGAAGCTCATCATCGAGAACTTCATGGAGTGCTACCACTGCGCCACGATCCATCCCGAACTGACCGAGGTGCTCCCGGAGTTCGCCGACGGCTACGCCGCCCAGTACTACGTGGGCCACGGCGCCGAGTTCGGTGAGGAGATCCAGGGCTTCACGGTCGACGGCTCCGAGGGCCTGGACCGCATTCCTGGCGTGTCCCAGGACCAGGACCGCCGCTACTACGCGATCACCATCAAGCCGCAGGTCTTCATCAACCTCGTGCCCGACCACGTGATCTTCCACCGGATGTACCCGGTCGCCGCCGACCGCACGATCGTCGAGTGCGACTGGCTCTACCTGCCGCACGTGGTGGAGAGCGGCAAGGACGTCAGCCGGTCCGTGGAACTCTTCGACCGGGTCAACCGCCAGGACTTCGACGCCTGCGAGCGCACCCAGCCAGGCATGAGCTCACGGCTGTACGCCAAAGGCGGTGTGCTGGTGCCCAGTGAGCACCACATCGGCGCCTTCCACGACTGGGTGCACGAGCGGCTCGGTACACGGCAGCCGGAGTGAGGCGGAGGAGGGTGCCCGTGGCCCGCGCGGGGGGCGAACGCGGGCCGTACGGCGGTCGTACTGTGTGCGCTCAGCCCAGGTACCCCATGCGATGGCTGATCTCCTCCGCGCCCTTCACCAGCACCGGAGCCAGCTCGTGCATGCGCTCCTCGGTGAACCGGTACGACGGCCCGGAGGCGCTGATCGAAGCGATGACCTGGCCTTCTCGGTCACGGATCGGCGCAGCCATGGCGTGCAACCCGATCTCCAGCTCCTCCAGCGTCCAGGCGTAACCGCGCTCCCGGGCCTCGGCGAGGTTCTTCTCCAGCTTCGCCTTCGAGGAGATCGTGTGCGGGGTCAGCTTCTTCAGGCCGGCCTCCGTGAGCAGCGCGGCGCGGTCCTCGGCGGGCAGATGAGCCAGCATGATCTTGCCGCTGGAGGTGGCGTGCAGGGGAGTCAGCTGGCCGACCCAGTTGTGCGCGGTGACGGCGGACTGGCCACGCACCTGGTAGAGGTTGATCGCGTAGTGCTCCTGCATCACCGCGATGTTGACCGTCTCGCCGATCTCCTCGGCCAGGCGCTCGCACACCGGCCGGCTCTGCTGGGTGATGTCGATGCGTCCCGTGACGGCGCCCGCCAGGCGTACGATGCCGAAGCCGAGCCGGTACTTGCCGCGCTCGCCCGACTGCTCGACGAGACCGCGCGCCTCCAGGGCGCCGAGCAGACGGAACGCGGTCGACTTGTGAACATCGATCTCGGCGGCCACCTCGCTCACGCCCGCCTCGCCGCGCTGGGCGAGGATCTCCAGGACGCTGATGGCCCGGTCGACGGACTGCACGCCGCCGGACGGTGAACCGTTCGTTTCGGTATCCGGACTGTAGTTGCTCATAGCGGAACTATACGCGCAGTAAACAACACCGCGGCAAGTAACGCGGTGTGAACAAAGTTCTTACAAGTTGCGTCGTCCGCAACCTGGTGCGTATGGCGCTACTCGTATTAGCATCCCCGCATAGCGACGACGCGAGCGAGACGAGGCACCATGGCTCTCCTGCACTACGACTTCGTCATCGTCGGCGGTGGATCAGCCGGCAGCGCACTTGCGAACCGGCTTTCGGCCGAGCCCGGCAACCGGGTGCTCGTGCTGGAGGCGGGCCGCCCCGACTACCCCTGGGATGTGTTCATCCACATGCCCGCGGCGCTGACCTATCCCATCGGCAGCCGCTTCTACGACTGGAAGTACGAGTCCGAGCCCGAGCCCCACATGGGCGGCCGGCGCATCTACCACGCGCGCGGCAAGGTGCTCGGCGGTTCCAGCAGCATCAACGGCATGATCTTCCAGCGCGGCAACCCCATGGACTACGAGCGCTGGGCGGCCGACCCCGGCATGGAGACCTGGGACTACGCCCACTGTCTGCCGTACTTCCGCCGGATGGAGAACTGTCTGGCCGCCGACCCGGACGACGAGTTCCGCGGCCATGACGGCCCCCTCGTCCTGGAGCGCGGCCCGGCCACCAACCCGCTCTTCTCCGCCTTCCTCGAGGCCACCCAGGAGGCGGGCTACGCGCCCACGGACGACGTCAACGGCTACCGGCAGGAAGGCTTCGCCAAGTTCGACCGCAATGTCCACCGCGGCCGGCGCCTGTCGGCGTCGAAGGCGTACCTCAAGCCTGCCAGGAAGCGGCCCAACCTCACCGTGAAGACCCGCGCCCTCGTCACCCGCGTCCTCTTCGAGGGCAAGAAGGCCGTGGGTGTCGAGTTCCAGCGCGGCAAGGGCGCCCTCCAGCAGGTCCGGGCCAAGGAGGTCATCCTCTGCGGCGGCGCGATCAACTCCCCGCAGTTGCTGCAGCTCTCCGGCGTCGGCAACGCCGAGGAACTGCGCGCCCTCGGCATCGACGTCGTCCACGACCTGCCTGGCGTCGGCGAGAACATGCAGGACCACCTGGAGGTGTACATCCAGTACGCCTGCAAGCAGCCCGTCTCCATGCAGCCGTACCTGGCGAAGTGGCGGGCCCCCTTCATCGGCCTGCAGTGGCTCCTGCGCAAGGGGCCGGCCGCCACCAACCACTTCGAGGCCGGCGGCTTCTGCCGCAGCAACGAGGACGTGGACTACCCCAACCTGATGTTCCACTTCCTGCCCATCGCGGTCCGCTACGACGGCTCCGTGCCCGCCGGCGGCCACGGTTACCAGGTCCACGTGGGCCCCATGTACTCCGACGCCATCGGCTCGGTGAAGATCAAGAGCAAGGACCCGCGCGAACACCCGGCGCTGCGCTTCAACTACCTCTCCACCGAGCAGGACCGCCGCGAATGGGTCGAGGCGATCAGGGTGGCGCGCAAGCTCCTCAGCCAGCCCGCGCTCGCCCCCTACAACGGCGGGGAGATCTCGCCCGGCCCGTCCGTGGAGACGGACGAGGAGATCCTCGCCTGGGTCGCCAAGGACGGCGAGACCGCCCTGCACCCCTCCTGCACCTGCAAGATGGGCACCGACGAGATGTCCGTCGTCGACCCGCTCAGCATGCGGGTGCACGGTCTGGACGGGCTGCGCGTGGTGGACGCCTCGGTGATGCCGTACGTCACCAACGGCAACATCTACGCGCCGGTGATGATGATCGCCGAGAAGGCGGCCGACCTCATCCTCGGCAAGGAGCCGCCGGCGCCCTCCAAGGCCGCCTACTACCGGCACCGCGACGCCCAGAAACAGGCCGGGTAGACGGTGGGCGCCGAGGCCCTGCGGGCGCTGCTCGCCCGGGTCCGCTACGAGGTGCTGCCGGCGAAGGCGACGGAGGAGAAGGTCCTCGCCCATGTGCCCCGCGAAGTCGTGGTCACGGTCACGGCGTCGCCGGTCAGGGGGCTGGAGCCGACGCTCGGCCTCACCGAGCGGCTCGCGGCGCACGGCTACCGCGTCGTCCCCCACGTCCCCGCGCGGCTGCTGCGGGACGACGCGCACCTCAAGGACGTGGCCGAGCGGCTGCGGGCGGCGGGAGTCGACGACCTCTTCGTGCCGGCGGGTGACGCCGACCCGCCGGCCGGGCCGTACGACGGAGCCCTGCCGGTGCTGCGCGGGCTGAGCGAGCTGGGCAGCCCCTTCGCGGACCTGGGGATCACCGGCTATCCGGAGAGCCATCCGCTCATCCACGACGACATCACCATCCAGTCGATGTGGGACAAGCGGACGCATGCCACGTACATCGTCAGCAACCTGTGCTTCGACCCGCGCGCGCTCGGCGACTGGATCGCCCGGATCCGGCGCCGCGACGTGACACTGCCCGTGTACGTGGGCGTGGCCGGGCCCGTGCAGCGGGCGAAGCTGCTGTCCATGGCGACGAAGATCGGGGTGGGGGAGTCGACCCGCTTTCTCACCCGGCACGCCTCCTGGTTCCTGCGGTTCGCGGCGCCCGGTGGATACGACCCGGAGCGGCTGCTCGCCCGCGGCGCGGAGGCGCTCACCCGGCCGTCGGCGGGAGTGGCCGGCCTGCACCTCTTCACCTTCAACCAGATCGCCGAGACGGAGTGCTGGCGCCGTAAGGTGCTGGAACGGCTGGGCGGCTGACACCCCCGGTGGAGTGCCGCTCCGGTGGCCGAATCGGGACACGCAGACCCCTTGACGGGTGTCCGTACATTCGGCCAGGGTGTTCCACCACAAGCAATACAGTGCACAATGCGCAACGAATTTTCGAAGGGCGCGGCAGTGGCAGATCTGTATGTGGACGGAGAATGGCGTACCGCGGTGGCCGGCGGCCTCCGGGAGATCCGCTGTCCGGCGGACGGTACGCCGGTCGCGACGGTCTCGGAGGCGACCCGCCCCGACACCGAGGCGGCGATCGCCGCGGCCCGGCGCGCCTTCGACGACGGCCCCTGGCCTCGTACCCCCGAGCGTGAGCGCGGCGCACTGCTGCTGCGCACCGCCGACCTGATCGAGCGCGACGCCAAGGAGTTCGCCCGCGCCGAGTCGCTGGACACCGGCAAGCGGCTGGTGGAGAGCGAGTACGACATCGCCGACGTCGTCTCCTGCTTCCGCTACTACGGCGGGCTCGCCGGCACCGACGCCGGCCGTGTGATCGACACCGGCCGCGACGACGCCGTCAGCCGCGTGGTCCACGAGCCCGTCGGCGTGTGCGGGCTGATCACCCCGTGGAACTACCCGCTGCTGCAGGCCGGCTGGAAGGTCGCCCCGGCGCTCCTCGCGGGCAACACGATCGTCCTGAAACCGAGCGAGCTGACCCCCTCCACCTCCATCCTGCTGATGAAGGCACTTGAGGAGGCCGGGCTCCCGCCCGGCGCCGCCAACCTCGTCCTGGGCGCCGGGCCCGAGGCGGGTGCCCCGCTCTCCGAGGACCCCGCCGTCGACATGGTCTCCTTCACCGGCGGCCTGGAGACCGGCAAGCGGATCATGGCCACCGCCGCCGCCACCGTGAAGAAGGTGGCGCTGGAGCTCGGCGGCAAGAACCCCAACGTGATCTTCGCCGACGCCGACTTCGAGACGGCCGTGGACTTCGCCCTCACGGCCGTCTTCCTGCACTCCGGACAGGTCTGCTCGGCCGGCGCCCGCCTGATCGTCGAGGACTCCCTGCACGACCGCTTCGTCGACGAGGTCGTCCGCCGCGCCCGGCGGATCCGCCTCGGTGGACCCTTCGACCCCGAGGCCGAGACCGGCGCGCTGATCTCCGCCCAGCACCGGGACAAGGTCGAGGCGTACGTCGCGGCCGGCCTCGCCGAGGGCGCCGTACTGCGCTGCGGCGGGCAGCGGCCCGCCGACCCCGCCCTCGCGAACGGCTACTACTACCCGCCGACCGTCCTCGACGAGTGCCGGCAGGACATGCGCGTGGTGCACGAGGAGTCCTTCGGACCCGTCCTCACCGTCGAGCGCTTCACCGACGAGGACGACGCCGTACGCATCGCCAACGACACCGAGTACGGACTCGCCGGAGCCGTGTGGACCCAGGACGCCGGAAAGGCCCAGCGGGTCGCCCGGCGGCTGCGCCACGGCACGGTGTGGATCAACGACTACCACCCCTACGTGCCGCAAGCGGAATGGGGTGGCTTCGGGCACTCGGGCGTGGGCCGGGAGCTGGGGCCGACCGGCCTGAACGAGTACCGAGAGCCCAAACACATCTGGCAGAACATCCACCCCCGGCCGCAGCACTGGTTCCGCGGCTGAACGCCGAAAAGAGGTCGATCGTGACCCCAACACAGACCGAGGTGCCGCAGCGGCGCGGCACACCCCAGGACTCGGACGCCACTCCGGTCATATCCGTGCGCAATCTGTGGAAGGTGTTCGGGCCGAAGGCCGACCGGGTGCCGGGCTCAGAGGAGCTGTGCGGTCTCTCCCGCCGCGAGCTGATGGAACGCACCGGATGCACCGCCGCCGTACGCGACGTGAACTTCGAGGTGGCGCCGGGCGAGGTCTTCGTCGTCATGGGCCTGTCCGGCTCCGGCAAGTCCACGCTGGTGCGATGTCTGACCCGGCTGATCGAACCCACCGCCGGTGAGGTCGTCTTCGAGGGCCAGGACATCCGCGAGGCGGACGACAGGCGCCTGCGTGAGCTGCGCCGCCGCAAGTTCTCCATGGTCTTCCAGCACTTCGGGCTGCTGCCCCACCGCCGCGTGGTCGACAACGTGGCCTTTGGCCTGGAGATCCGCGGTATGAGCAAGGCCGAACGCACCAGGCGGGCCCTGGAGGTCGTCGAACTGGTGGGCCTCGCCGGCTACGAGAACTCCTACCCCGACCAGCTCTCCGGCGGTATGCAGCAACGCGTCGGCCTCGCCCGGGCCCTGGCCGGCGACCCGGACGTCCTCTTCTTCGACGAGCCGTTCTCCGCGCTCGACCCGCTGATCCGTCGCGACATGCAGAACGAGGTCATCCGGCTGCACCACGAGGTCGGCAAGACCATGGTGTTCATCACCCACGACCTCTCCGAGGCGCTCAAGCTGGGCGACCGCATCCTGATCATGCGCGACGGCAAGATGGTCCAGTGCGGCACCGGCGACGAGCTGGTGGGCGCCCCCGCCGACGACTACGTACGCGAGTTCGTCAAGGACGTACCGCGCGGCGACGTCCTCACCCTGCGGTGGATCATGCGCGCCCCCGAGGACGGCGACGCGCTGGACGGCCCCGAGCTGGGCCCGGACGTCGTGGTCAAGGAGGCCACCCGGGCGGTACTGGCGGCCGACAGGCCGGTCAAGGTCGTCGAGGACGGCAAGCTGCTCGGCATCGTCGGCGACGAGGAGATCCTCTCCGTGGTCGCCGGGCAGGAAGGCGGCGCGTGATGACCGTCGCCATGGAGAAGCCCGAGAAGACAGAGGTCGCGGTACCGGCCGCGCCCGCCAAGGGCGCGCGCAAGGTCAGCCGGCCCGTGGTGATCGGCGCGATCCTCGTCGTCTGGCTGGTGCTGTTCGCCGTCCTGCGCGGCAAGCAGACCCTGTCCCTGGCGGTGGCCGATCTGACCGACCTGCACCGGTGGATCAACGACTTCAACGACTCCATCGGCGCCAACCGCAACTCGAACCCGCTCTTCCTGTACTTCTTCAACGAGATCCGGCTGGTCATCGACAACCTGGTGACCTTCGTCCAGCATCTGATCTCCCAGCCGTCCGGGGCCCGCCCGGTCCCGGAGATCGGCTGGCTCGGCGTCGTCGGCCTGGCCGGCTACGTCTCCTGGGCCGTGGGCAACTGGAAGGTCGCCCTGCTGGCCGTTGCGGGCTTCACCTTCTTCGGGTTGCAGGGGCTGTGGCAGGAGAGCATGGACACCCTGGCGCTCATCCTGTGTGCCGTGTTCGTAGCCCTGCTGTTCGCGATCCCGCTCGGGGTGTGGGCCGGTCTTTCGGACCGGTTCAACCGGCTCATGACGCCCTTCCTGGACTTCATGCAGACGATGCCGACCTTCGTCTACCTGGCGCCGCTGACCCTGTTCTTCTTCATCGGCGGCGCGTCCGCCACCATCGCCACCGTGATCTACGCGGCCCCGCCGACGATCCGCATCACGGCGCACGCCATCCGCAACGTGTCGAAGACGACGGTCGAGGCGGCCGACTCACTGGGTGCCACGCGCCGCCAGTCGCTGCTGAAGGTCCTGCTGCCGATGTCCAAGCGGACCGTGGTGATGGGCGTCAACCAGACCATCATGGCCGCCCTGGCCATGGTGACCATCGCGGCCCTGATCAACGCGCCGGGTCTCGGTGTGAACGTCCTCCAGGCACTGCAGTCGCTCGACGTCGGCACGGCTTTCAACGCGGGCCTCGCCATCGTGGTCATGGCGATCGTCCTGGACCGGGTCACGACCGCGGCCAGCGCGCGCGAGGAGAACGCGCGGCGTTCCAAGAACCGCTTCGTGAAGTGGCGGCGGCCGCTGCTGGGCGCCGGCGCCGCGGTCACGGCGGTTCTCGTCTACCTGTCGCACACCTACCTGTGGGCGGCCGACTTCCCCGGTGACGGCACCGTCGGCAGCCACATCGCGAGCGCGGCGGACACCGCGACCAACTGGGCGCAGGACAACCTGTCGGGCCTGACCAACGCCTTCCGCGACGCCATCACCAACGGCCTGCTCAACCCGTTCCAGACGCTCCTCACCGACTCCCCGTGGTGGCTCGTCGGCGCGGTGCTGGTCGCACTGGCAGTGGTGCTCGGCGGCTGGAAGGCCGGGATCACCACCGCCGTGTGCGTGGGCCTGCTGGTCGCCACCGGCGTGTGGTCGGACGCCATGACGACGCTGGCCTCGACTCTCGTCGCGACGGTGCTGGTGATGATCCTCGGCATCGTCTTCGGCGTGTGGATGGGGCGCAGCGCGCTCGTGGACCGGCTGATCAGGCCCAGCCTGGACGCGGCCCAGGTCATGCCGCCCTTCGTCTACCTCGTGCCGTTCCTCGCGCTGTTCGGCGCCACCCGCTTCACGGCCATCGTCGCCGCGATCGTCTACGGGGCGCCCGTCGCCATGAAGATCATCGCGGACGGGATCCGGGCCGTGCCCGAGACCACCGTGGAAGCGGCGACCTCCGCCGGGTGCAACACCTGGCAGATCATCACCAAGGTTCAACTGCCGATGTCACGCAGTGCCCTGACGCTCGCGACCAACCAGGGCCTGATCTACGTGCTGTCGATGGTTGTTGTGGGCGGCCTGGTGGGAGCAGGCGCCCTCGGCTACGACGTCGTGGCCGGATTCTCGCAGGGAGAGCTGTACGGCAAGGGGCTGGCGGCGGGACTCGCCATCGTACTGCTCGGAGTCATGTTCGACAGGATCACTCAGGCAGCGGCGCGACGCGCGAGCGCTTAAAGGAGCAGGACACCATGGCAAGACACTGGCGAGCCGGCGCGGCCGGCCTGGCCGTCCTCGGCCTCACCCTCACCGCGTGCGGCGGCGCGAAGGTCGGCGACACCTCCTCGGGCTCGAACGGCTCCGGCAGCTCCGGCAAGTGCGGCACGTTCAACCTCGCGGTCAACCCCTGGGTCGGGTACGAGGCCGACGCGGCGGTCGTCGCGTACGTCGCGCAGCACAACCTCGGCTGCACGGTCAACAAGAAGAACCTGAAGGAAGAGATCGCCTGGCAGGGCTTCGGCACGGGCGAGGTCGACGCCGTCCTGGAGAACTGGGGCCACGACGACCTGGTGAAGAAGTACATCACCGGCCAGAAGACCGCCGTCGACGCCGGTCAGACCGGCAACAAAGGCATCATCGGCTGGTACGTGCCGCCGTGGCTGGCCAAGGCGCACCCCGACATCCTCCAGTGGAAGAACCTCAACAAGTACGCGTCCAACTTCAAGACCTCCGAGTCGGGCGGCAAGGGCCAGCTCCTCGACGGCGACCCGTCGTACGTCACGAACGACGCGGCGCTGGTGAAGAACCTGAAGCTGAACTTCAAGGTGGTGTACGCGGGCAGCGAGACCGCGCTCATCCAGTCCTTCCGGGACGCCGAGAAGAACAAGAAGTGGGTGATCGGCTACTTCTACGAGCCGCAGTGGTTCCTGTCCGAGGTCCCGCTGAAGAAGGTCTCCCTGCCCGCGTACAAGACGGGCTGCGACGCGGACGCGGCGAAGATCGCCTGCGACTACCCCGTGTACAACCTGAACAAGATCGTCAGCTCGAAGTTCGCCAAGTCCGGCAGCCCCGCGTACAACCTGGTGAAGAACTTCAACTGGACGAACGACGACCAGAACGAGGTCGCCAAGTACATCGCCCAGGACAAGATGTCCGACGAGGCGGCGGCGAAGAAGTGGGTCGACGCCCACAAGGACAAGGTGGACGCCTGGCTCAAGTAGGCGAGTCGGGAAGGAAGGCCGGACATGCCCGGCGGGCGGTGCGTGCAGGTGCGCGCCGCCCGCCGGGCATTGCCGTGTTCCGGGGTGTGTTTCGGGCCGTTTTCCGACGTCACGGACCCCTTGACACCCCCTCTCGGGACAGGCACATTGAGTTGCGCAACCTGAATCAAGTTGCGGAGAAAGCAACTGGACCGGTCTCAAGTTCGGAGGTTGGGCGATGGCGGGACCCCGAGTGGTCATCATCGGAGCGGGCGTCGTGGGAGCGGCCCTGGCGGACGAGATCTCCGCACGCGGCTGGACCGAGGTGACCGTCGTCGACCAGGGCCCCCTCCCGGCCACGGGAGGATCCTCGTCGCACGCGCCGGGCCTGGTCTTCCAGACGAACCCCTCGAAGACCATGACGGAGCTGGCGCGCTACACCGTCGAGAAGTTCTGCTCCCTCGACGTCGACGGCAAGCCATGCTTCCTCCAGGTCGGCGGCCTCGAAGTGGCGACCAGCCCCGAGCGCCTCACCGAACTCCGGCGCCGCCACGGCTGGATCACCGCCTGGGGCATCGAGGCACGCCTGCTGACCCCCGACGAGTGCGTGGAGAAGCACCCGCTGGTCGACCGCGACAAGGTCCTCGGCGGTCTGCTGGTCCCCACCGACGGCCTCGCCAAGGCCCTCCTGGCCGTCGAGGCCCAGATCCGCCGGGCCACCGAGCGCGGTGTGCGCTTCCTCGCCCGCCACGAAGTCCTCGACGTGCGGCAGAGCGAGGGCCGCGTCACCGGCGTGGTGACCGGCCAGGGCGAGATCCCCGCCGACATCGTCGTGTGCTGCGCCGGCGTCTGGGGACCGAAGATCGCCCGCATGGTCGGGATGAACCTGCCGCTCACCCCGCTCGCCCACCAGCTCGCCTGGACCGGCCCGGTCCCCGCTCTCGCCGGCCAGACCGAGGAGGCGGTCCGCCCGATCCTGCGCCACCAGGACGCCGACCTCTACTACCGCGACCGCTTCGACGGCCTCGGCATCGGCTACTACGGCCACCGCCCCATGCCGATCTCCGCCGACGACATCCTCTCCGTGGACGAAGCCGAGGAGATGCCCTCGGTCCTGAAGTTCACCGAGGAGGACTTCGAGGACGCCTGGACCGAGACGCAGTCGCTGCTTCCCGCCACCCGCGAGGCCAAGGTCGAGGAGGGCATCAACGGCCTGTTCTCCTTCACCACCGACGGCTACCCGCTGCTCGGCGAATCCCCGGACGTCAAGGGCTTCTGGGTCGCCGAGGCCGTGTGGGTCACCCATTCCGCGGGCGTCGGCCGCGCCGTCGCCGAATGGCTGGTCGACGGCTACTGCTCCTCCTTCGACCTGCACGAGTGCGACGTCAACCGCTTCGAACCGCACCAGCTCGCCCCGGAGTACGTCCTGGCCCGCGACTGCCAGAACTTCGTCGAGGTCTACGACATCCTCCACCCCCTGCAGCCGTCCGGGACGCCGCGCCCGATCCGCACCAGCCCCTTCCACGCCCGCCAGCAGGAACACGGCGCGTTCTTCCTGGAGGCGAACGGCTGGGAGCGGCCCCAGTGGTACGAGGCCAACGCGGGCCTGGTCGAAGGCCGCGCCGTCCCCACCCCCAACGACTGGGCAGCCCGCTACTGGTCGCCGATCGTCGGCGCCGAGGCCCAGGTCACCCGTGAGACCGTCGCCCTGTACGACATGACGGCCCTCAAGCGCCTGGAGGTCAGCGGCCCCGGTGCCGCCGACTTCCTGGAGCGGCTGGTCACCGGCAAGGTCGCCAAGTCCGTCGGCTCGGTGACGTACACCCTGCTCCTTGACCACGACGGCGGCATCCGCAGCGACATCACCGTCGCCCGCCTCGCCCGCGACCTCTTCCAGGTCGGCGCCAACGGCAACCTGGACCTCGACTGGTTCACCCGCCACCTGCCCGCCGACGGCACCGTCCAGGTCCGCGACATCACCGCCGGCACCTGCTGCATCGGCCTGTGGGGCCCGCTAGCCCGCGAGGTCCTGCAGCCGCTGACCGACGAGGACTTCTCCAATGACGGCCTCAAGTACTTCCGCGCCAAGCGCGCCTACATCGGCTCGGTGCCGGTCACCGCGATGCGGCTGTCGTACGTCGGCGAACTCGGCTGGGAGCTCTACACGACCGCCGACCAGGGCGCGAAGCTCTGGGACACCCTGTGGCAGGCGGCCGAGCCGCTCGGCGGCGTCATCGCCGGCCGCGGCGCCTTCAACAGCCTGCGCCTGGAGAAGGGCTACCGCTCCTTCGGCACCGACATGACCTACGAGCACGACCCCTACGAGGCCGGCGTCGCCTTCGCCGTCAAGCCCGACAAGGGCGACTTCATCGGCAAGGCCGCACTGGAGCGCCGCAAGGCCGATGTGCGCCGCAGACTGAGCTGTCTCACCATCGACGACCCGCGCGCCGTGGTCATGGGCAAGGAGCCGGTCTACGACGGTGAGCGCGCCGTCGGCTACGTCACCAGCGCCGCCTACGGCTACACGGTCGGCAAGGGCATCGCGTACGCCTGGCTTCCGGCGGAGCTGGCCACCCCCGGTACCACGGTGCACATCGGCTACTTCGACGAGCGCGTCGAGGCGACCGTCGCCGAGGAGCCCCTGTTCGACCCCACCATGTCCCGCCTTCGTGGCTGACCGTGGAGAAGGAGAACCACCGGTGACCGCACAACTCCTCGACGGCAGGGCGACCGCCGCCGCCGTCCGTCGTGAACTCGCCGAACGCGTGGCCAAGTTGACGGCCACCACCGGGCGGCGGCCGGGGCTCGGTACCGTGCTCGTCGGTGACGACCCGGGCAGCCACGCCTACGTCGCCGGAAAGCACCGCGACTGTGCGCAGGTCGGTATCGCCTCTCTCCGCCGCGAGCTGCCCGCCGACGCCACCCAGCGGCAGGTCGAGGACGTCATCGACGAACTCAACGCCGACCCGGCCTGCACCGGCTACATCGTCCAACTGCCGCTCCCGCGCCACCTGGACGCGGGCGCCGTACTGGAGCGCATGGATCCCGCCAAGGACGCCGACGGCCTGCACCCGGTCAACCTCGGCCGGCTCGTCCTCGGCGTCGACGCCCCACTGCCCTGCACCCCGCGCGGCATCGTCGAGCTGCTGCGCCGCCACGAGGTCCCGCTGGCCGGAGCGCGCGTGTGTGTGGTCGGCCGGGGCATCACCGTCGGGCGGCCGATCGGACTGCTGCTCACCCGGCGCTCCGAGAACGCCACCGTCACCCTGTGCCACACCGGAACCAAGGGCCTGGCCTGGCACGTACGCGAGGCGGACATCGTCGTCGCGGCGGCCGGCTCGCCCGGACTGATCACCCAGGACATGCTGCGCCCCGGCGCGGCCGTCCTGGACGTCGGCATCACCCGCACCGAGCACGGGCTCGTCGGCGACGTCCACCCGGCGGCCGCCCAGATCGCCGGATGGGTCGCGCCCATGCCCGGGGGAGTGGGACCCATGACCCGGGCGATGCTGCTCGCCAACGTCGTCGAGGCCGCCGAGAGGAACGCGAACCCCGTATGAACGCGCTGAACACCCCGCTGGCCGAGCTGGACCCCGAGGTCCACACCGCGCTCCGCGCCGAGCTGCACCGCCAGCAGTCCACCCTGGAGATGATCGCCTCCGAGAACTTCGCGCCCACCGCCGTGATGGAGGCACAGGGCTCGGTCGCGACCAACAAGTACGCCGAGGGCTATCCCGGCCGTCGCTACTACGGCGGCTGCGAACACGTCGACGTCACCGAGCGGTTGGCGATCGAACGCGTCAAGTCCCTCTTCGGCGCGGACTTCGCCAACGTCCAGCCGCACTCGGGCGCCCAGGCGAACACCGCCGTCTTCTTCGCCCTGCTCCAGCCCGGCGACACCGTCCTCGGCCTCGACCTCGCGCACGGCGGCCACCTCACCCACGGCATGCGCATCAACTACAGCGGCAAGATGCTCAACGTCGTGCCCTACCACGTCTCCCAGGCGGACAACCTCGTCGACCTGGACGAGGTGGAGCGGCTCGCCAAGGAACACCGCCCCAAGATGATCATCGCGGGCTGGTCGGCGTACCCGAGGCAGCTGGACTTCGCGGCCTTCCGCCGGATCGCCGACGAGGTCGGCGCCCTCCTCATGGTCGACATGGCGCACTTCGCGGGTCTGGTCGCCGCCGGACTGCACCCCAGCCCCGTCCCGCACGCCCACGTCGTCACCACCACCACGCACAAGACCCTCGGCGGGCCCCGCGGCGGAGTCATCCTCACCAACGACGCCGACCTCGCCAAGAAGCTCAACTCGGCGGTCTTCCCCGGGATGCAGGGCGGCCCGCTGGAGCACGTCATCGCCGCGAAGGCCGTCTCCTTCAAGGTCGCGGCATCGCCCGAGTTCGCCGAACGCCAGGCCCGCACCCTGGCCGGTGCCCGCGTCCTCGCCGAGCGCCTCACCCGGCCCGACGCGGCCGCGGCCGGAGTGAAGGTGCTGACCGGGGGCACCGACGTCCACCTCGTCCTGGTCGACCTGCGGGACTCGGAGCTGGACGGCCGGCAGGCGGAGGACCTCCTCCACGAGATCGGCATCACGGTCAACCGCAACGCAGTCCCCTTCGACCCGCGCCCGCCCATGGTCACCTCCGGCCTGCGCATCGGCACCCCGGCGCTGGCGACCCGCGGCTTCACCGAGGAGGACTTCGCCGAGGTCGCCGACGTGATCGCGCTGGCCCTCCAGCCCGAGCCGGACGTGCCCGCCCTGCGTGCCCGCACGGAGGCGCTGGCGGCCAAGCACCCGCTCTACCCGCACCTTTCCGGTCCTTCAGGAGACGCCCGATGAGCCTGCGCACCCCCGGCGCCGACCTGCCCGACCACCCGGACTGGCTCTGGCGCGATCCCGAGCCCAAGCGGTCGTACGACGTGGTGATCGTGGGCGGAGGCGGACACGGCCTGGCCACCGCCCACTACCTGGCCAAGAACCACGGCATCACCAACGTCGCGGTCCTGGAGAAGGGCTGGCTGGCGGGCGGCAACATGGCCCGCAACACCACGATCATCCGCTCCAACTACCTGTGGGACGAGAGCGCGGGAATCTACGAGCACGCGCTCAAGCTGTGGGAGGGACTGGAGGAGGAGCTCGACTACCCGATCCTCTTCTCCCAGCGCGGCGTGCTGAACCTCGCCCACAGCCTGCAGGACGTCCGCGACAGCGTGCGCCGGGTCGAGGCCAACCGGCTCAACGGCGTCGACGCCGAATGGCTCGACGCCGAACAGGTCGAAGAGGTCTGCCCGATCGTCAACATCTCACCCGATGTGCGCTACCCGGTCCTCGGCGCCACCTACCAGCCGCGCGCCGGCATCGCCAAGCACGACTACGTGGCCTGGGGCTTCGCCCGCTCCGCGGACGCCGCCGGCATCGACATCATCCAGAACTGCGAGGTCACCGGCCTGGACGTGGCCGGCGGCCGGGTGGTCGGCGTGCAGACCACCCGCGGCCCGATCGCGGCGGGCAGGGTGGCCCTGTGCTCGGCCGGCCACACCTCGGTCCTCGCCGCGATGGCGGGCATAGAACTCCCGCTCCAGAGCCACCCTTTGCAGGCGCTCGTGTCGGAGTTGCTGGAGCCGGTCCACCCGACGGTGGTGATGTCCAACGCGGTGCATGTGTACGTCAGCCAGGCGCACAAGGGCGAGCTGGTCATGGGCGCGGGCATCGACGCGTACAACTCCTACACCCAGCGCGGCGCGTTCCACATCATCGAGGAGCAGATGTCCGCCGCCCTGGAACTCTTCCCGGTCTTCGCCCGCGCTCATGTGCTGCGCACCTGGGGCGGCATCGTCGACGTCAGCCCGGACGCCTCACCCATCATCGGCCTCAGCCCGGTCGACAACCTCTACCTCAACTGCGGCTGGGGCACCGGCGGTTTCAAGGCAACCCCGGGCGTCGGCTGGGTCTACGCCCACACCATCGCGCACGACACCCCGCACGCCCTGAACGCCCCCTTCTCGCTCGACCGTTTCACCACCGGCGCGCTCGTCGACGAGCACGGCGCGGCCGCGGTGGCCCACTAGGGAGCCGAACCCATGCTGCTGATCCCCTGCCCGTGGTGCGGGCCCCGTGACGAGGCCGAGTTCCACTACGGCGGCCAGGCCCACGTCCCGTATCCGGAGGACCCGTCGGCCCTCACCGACGAGGAGTGGGCCCGCTACCTCTTCTTCCGCGACAACCCCAAGGGCCCGTTCGCCGAGCGCTGGAGCCACGCGGCGGGCTGCCGCAGGTGGTTCAACGCGGTACGGGACACGGCGACGAACGAGATCCTGGCGGTGTACCGGGCGGGCGAGCCTCGCCCGGAGACGGTGGAGCGACCTGCGGTCACATCTCAGCCGCGGCCGGCACCATCAGCCCGTCCGGGGGTACCCCCTGTGGGGGAGTTTGAGGACGAGGCCCTTTCGGGGCCGACAGGGGTCCAGGCGGCGGAGCCCCTGGAGGATGGGACGGGTAGGGACGGCGGGGGCGCCGCATCCATCAGCGGCTCCGCCGCAGACCATCCGTTCCGCCGCCCCACCGGCGGCCGAATCGACCGTGACACCCCCCTCACCTTCACCTTCGACGGCATCGAATACCAGGGCTACCGGGGCGACACCCTGGCCTCAGCGCTCCTGGCCAACGGCGTCGTCCAAGCCGCCACCAGCATCAAGCTCGGCCGCCCGAGAGGCATCTTCTCCGCAGGCGTCGAGGAACCCAGCGCGGTCGTCCAGATCGAGGCCCCGTTCCCCGAGCCCATGCTCCCCGCCACCACCGTCGAGCTGTACGACGGCCTGGTCGCAAGCAGCCTCCCCGGCCAGGGGCGCCTCGCCACCGAACCCGACCCCGCCCGCTACGACGCCGTACACGCCCACTGCGACCTGCTGGTCGTCGGCGCGGGCCCGGCCGGCCTCGCGGCGGCAGCGGCTGCAGCGACCAGCGGCGCACGCGTCATCCTCGCCGACGACCAGCCGGAGCCCGGCGGCAGCCTGCTCGGCACCGGCGAGCAGGCCGACTGGGTGGCGGCGACACGCGCCCGGCTCGAAGCCGCCCCCGAGGTACGCGTCCTGCGCCGCACCACCGTCTTCGGCCACTACGACGACAACCACCTCCTCGCCGTCGAGCGCCGCACCAACCACCTGGGCGCCCAGGCCCCGGCCCACGTCTCCCGCGAGCGGGTCTGGCGGATCCGCGCCCGGCGCGTCGTCCTCGCCACCGGCGCCCACGAGCGCTCGCTGGCGTTCGGCGACAACGACCGCCCCGGCGTGATGCTGGCCGCCTCGGCCCGGACGTACCTGAACCGGTACGCCGTTCTGCCCGGCCGGCACGCGGTCGTGTTCACGACCAACGACAGCGCCTACGCCGCCGCACTCGATCTGGCGGCGGCAGGCGTGGACATCGCGGCGATCGTCGACACCCGGACCGAGCCGGGGGAGTGGGCCGAACGCGCCAGGTCCGCCGGGATCGAGGTCCTGGCCGGACACGCGGTCACCGGCACCGAAGGCGGAGCCCGCCTCACCGCGGTGACGGTCGCCCCCTACGGGGACACCGCCGGACAGCGGGAGTTCGCCGTCGACCTGCTCCTGGTCTCCGGCGGCTGGAACCCGGTCGCGCACCTGTTCAGCCAGGCGGGCGGCAAGCTCCGCCACGACGACGTGCTCGGCACGTTCGTTCCCGACAGCTGCCGTCAGGCGGTGGAGGTCGCGGGTAGCGCCAATGGGGCCTTCGACCTCGCCACGGCCCTGGCGCAGGGCGCGGCGGCCGGCGCCCGCGCGGTCGAGGCGGAGGGGTACACCGCTCAGGCACCCGCCCTTCCCGCCGTCGTGACTCAGCCGCACACCCCGCCCATGCAGGTCTTCACCATCCCGACCGCCACCGGCGCCCCCCGGTTCGTCGACCTCCAGCGCGACGTCACGGTCGACGACCTCGCGCGGGCGACCGGGGCGGGCCTGCGCTCGGTGGAGCACACCAAGCGGTACACCACGGCGGGCACCGCCAACGACCAGGGCAAGACAGGGGGCGTCCTGGCGAGCGGGGTCGTCGCCGAACTCCTCGGCGTGGACGTCTCGGCGCTCGGCCTGCCGACCTTCCGGCCGCCGTACACCCCCGTCTCCTTCGCCACCCTCGCGGGCCGCGACCGTGGCGCACTGCACGACCCGGTCCGCACGACCGCCCTGCACGCATGGCACGTCGAGCACGGCGCCCTCTTCGAGAACGTCGGCCAGTGGAAGCGGCCCTGGTACTACCCGCAGGACGGCGAGGACATGGAGACCGCCGTGCTGCGCGAGTGCCGCGCCGCCCGCGAGGGCGTGGCCTTCATGGACGCCTCCACGCTCGGCAAGATCGACGTGCAGGGGCCGGACGCCGCGCTCTTCCTCGACCGGCTCTACACCAACATGATGAGCACCCTGAAGGTGGGCATGATCCGCTACGGCGTCATGTGCCACCTGGACGGGATGGTGTTCGACGACGGCACGGTCATCCGGCTCGCCCAGGACCGGTTCCTGGTCACCACCACGACCGGCAACGCGGCGGCCGTCCTGGACTGGATGGAGGAGTGGCTGCAGACCGAGTGGCCCGAACTGCGGGTGCACTGCACCTCGGTCACCGAGCAGTGGGCCACTGTTGCGCTGGTCGGGCCGAAGTCCCGCGCGGTTCTCGGCTCGCTCGCGCCCCGACTGGCCGTGAACAACGAAGACTTCCCGTTCATGGCATGGCGGGAGACGACCGTCGCCGGCATCGAGGCGCGCGTGTGCCGGATCAGCTTCTCCGGGGAACTCGCCTACGAGATCAACGTCTCACCCTGGGACGCCCTCGCCCTGTGGGAGGCGCTGTACCAGGCAGGCGCCCCGTACGGCATCACCCCGTACGGCACCGAGACCATGCACGTCCTGCGCGCGGAGAAGGGCTACCCGATCATCGGGCAGGACACGGACGGCACGGTCACCCCGCAGGACCTCGGCATGAGCTGGGCGGTGTCGAAGAAGAAGCCCGACTTCATCGGCAAGCGCTCCTACGCCCGAGCCGACAGCGTCCGCCCCGACCGCAAGCAGCTGGTCGCCCTGCTCCCGGACGATCCCGGCGCCTTCCTCCCCGAGGGCACGCACCTGGTCGCCGAGAGCGAACTGCCCGCCCCGCCCGTCCCGATGCTCGGCCACGTCACCTCCAGCTACCGCAGCGCGGCACTCGGCCGGACCTTCGCGCTCGCCCTCGTCAAGGGAGGCCGGGACCGCATCGGCGAGCGCCTCTACGCGCCCGTCGCCGACCGGCTGCTGCCGGTGACCGTCGCAAGCCCTGTCCTCTACGACCCCGAGGGAGCCCGCCGCGATGGCTGACACCGCCCCGACCGCATGGCAGCGCAGCCCCATGGCAGATGCCGCGCACCGCCTGGCCGCCGTGACGCGCTCCTCCCGGGGCGCGGTCCGCCTGGCCGAACTGCCCTTCCTGGCCCAGGTGAACGTCCGCCTCGATGCCAAGAGCCCGGCAGCGGACGCCGTCGGGCTGGTCCTGGGACTCCAACTGCCCCTGGAACCCGACACCGTCGTGCACGCGGGTGACGTGACCGCGGTGTGGCTCGGCCCCGACGAATGGCTGGTGGTAGGCAGGCCCGGCACCGAGCGGGACCTGGAGGACCGGATCCGCGCGGCGGCCGGGGACGAACCCGTCTCCGTCACCGACGTCTCCGCCCAGCGCACCACCCTCCTCGTCGGGGGCCCCCGTGCCCGCGACCTGCTCTCCCACGGCTGTCCGCTGGACCTCCACCCGCGTGCCTTCGGACCCGGTCGGTGCGCGCAGACGACGCTGGCCCGCGCCCAGGTCGTCCTCGTCGCCCGCGACGAGACCAGGGCCGGCTTCTGGGTACTGGTGCGCTCCTCCTTCGCCGGCTACCTGGCCGACTGGCTGCTGGACGCGGCCGCGGAATACGCCTGTGCATCGAGGGGGGCGTCATGATTCCCGTGTGCCGTCTCGCCGATCTGCCGCGAGGTGAGGCTTTGCGCGTCGAGTCCGACCCTCCCGAGATCCACGCCATTGATGACACCTGCACCCACCAGGACGCCTCGCTCGCCGACGGATGGCTGGAGGGCTGCGAGGTCGAATGCCCGCTGCACGCCTCGCAGTTCGATCTGCGCACCGGCAGCGTGGACGCGCCGTCGGCCAGGCTTCCCGTGCGCACCCACCAGGTCCTGATCGAGGACGGCATGATCCACGTCAGGCTCTCCGAGGCAGCGCCGAACCTCCCGCCCTCCTGCGTCGCGGCACGGCTCGCGGCGGGCGTGGCCGCCGGGGGCGCCGCGTGACCAGCGGGCCCGTGCGCGAGGCGGAGGCCCGGTGACCGCCACCGTCTCGACGCGCCCTGGGCGTCCGGCCCTGCACCCGCACGGGCTGCCCCGGCCGGGCCGGACGCTGGTCATGGGCGTGGTGAACGTGACCCCGGACTCGTTCTCGGACGGCGGCCGGTCGTTCGCCCCGGAAGCGGCCGTCGCGCACGGACTCGCGTTGTTCGAACAGGGCGCCGACATCGTGGACGTCGGCGGTGAGTCGACCCGGCCGGGCGCCGTACGCCCGCCGGTCGAGGAGGAGCTGCGGCGCGTACTGCCCGTCGTCCGGGAACTCGTCGCGGCGGGCGGGACCGTCAGCGTGGACACCATGCGCGCCGAGGTCGCCGCCCGCGCGCTCGACGCCGGTGCCCGGCTGGTCAACGACGTCTCGGGCGGCCTCGCCGACCCCGCGATGCTGCCGCTGATGGCCCGGGCGGACACGCCGTACGTGCTGATGCACTGGCGCGGACACGCCGCCGCCATGCAGGCCAACGCCGTCTACGGAGACGTCGTCACGGACGTGGTCGACGAGCTGCGGTTGCGGATCGAGGCCGCGCTGCGGGCGGGGATCCCGCCGCGCTGCCTGATCGTCGATCCCGGGCTGGGCTTCGCCAAGGAACCCGAGCACAACTGGGAACTGCTGGGCCGGCTCCGGGAAGTGGCCGCACTGGGCCGTCCCGTCCTCCTGGGGGCGTCACGCAAGTCGTTCCTGGGCCGACTGCTGGCGGATCCGGTGACCGGACACCCCCGCCCGGCGCCGCGGCGGGACGCCGCGACCACCGCCGTGTCCGTTCTGGCCGCGGCGCAGGGCGTCTGGGGCCTGCGTGTGCACGATGTGGCCTCGACGAGCGACGCGGTACGGGTGACCGCTCGCTGGGGTGTCGAGGCGGATACGCCGGCGCGGGCCCAGCCGCGCTGACGGCACTGTTCGCCCTGTCCATGAGGAGAGACAGCCATGGCACGCAAGGCCCCGCGCGAGGAACCCGGCGAGGGCGCCCTCGAGGTGACCGCGCCCAAGCAGTGGGCCGCCGGGATCCCCGCGGTGACACACGCACTGCGCATGGGGTACGACCAGATGGGCGTCCGGCGCACCGCGCTGACCCTGCTCAAGGTCAACCAGAAGAACGGCTTCGACTGCCCCGGCTGCGCCTGGCCCGAGCCGGACCACCGGCACGCGGCCGAGTTCTGCGAGAACGGCGCCAAGGCCGTCGCCGAGGAGGCCACCGTCCGCCGGGTGACCCCGGACTTCTTCGCCGCGCACCCGGTGAGCGAACTCTCGGGCCGCAGCGACTACTGGCTGGGCCAACAGGGCCGGCTCACCCAACCGATGTACAAGCCGGCCGACTCGGAGACCTATGTCCCGGTCACCTGGGAGACGGCGTTCGACATCGTCTCCCGAGAGCTCAGGACACTGCGCAGCGCCGACGAGGCCGCCTTCTACACCTCGGGCCGCACCTCCAACGAGGCCGCGTACCTCTACCAGCTGTTCGTGCGGCAGTTCGGCACCAACAACCTGCCGGACTGCTCGAACATGTGCCACGAGTCGAGCGGGTCGGCGCTCACCGAGACCATCGGCATCGGCAAGGGCAGCGTCCACCTCGAGGACCTGTACGACGCCGAGCTGATCTTCGTCGTCGGGCAGAACCCCGGCACCAACCATCCTCGGATGCTGTCCGCCCTCGAGCAGGCCAAGCGCCGCGGAGCGCGCGTCGTCGCCGTGAACCCGCTGCCGGAGGCCGGGCTGCTGCGCTTCAGGAACCCGCAGAACGCCCGCGGTGTCGCAGGCGGCGGCACGCCCCTGGCGGACCGCTTCCTGCAGATCAGGCTCGGCGGCGACCTGGCGCTCTTCCAGGCGCTGTCGCGGCTGCTGCTGGACGCCGAGGACGCCGCGCCCGGCACGGTCCTCGACCACGACTTCATCGCCGGGCACACCGACGGCTTCGAGGCCTACACCGACCAGCTGCGCAAACTCGACTGGGGCGAGGTCGCGGAGGCGACCGGACTTCCGCTCGACGCCATCGACGCCACCGCCCGCGACGTCCTGTCCGCCCGGTCGATCGTGGTGTGCTGGGCGATGGGACTGACCCAGCACAAGCACTCCGTGCCCACCATCCGTGAGGTGGTGAACTTCCTGCTGCTGCGCGGCAACATCGGGCGCCCCGGCGCCGGGGTGTGTCCCGTGCGCGGCCATTCCAACGTGCAGGGCGACCGCACGATGGGCATCTACGAGAAGCCGGCGCCGGAGTTCCTGGACGCGCTGCGCGACGAGTTCGGCTTCGAGCCGCCCCGCCACCACGGTCTCGACGCGGTGGAGGCGATCCGTGCGATGGGCACCGGTGAGGTGAAGGTGTTCTTCGCCATGGGAGGCAACTTCGTCTCCGCCGCCCCGGACACGGCCGCCACCGAGCGCGCCCTGCGCGGCTGCCGGCTCACCGTCCAGGTCTCCACCAAGCTGAACCGTTCCCACGCCGTCTGCGGCCGCGAGGCCCTCATCCTGCCCACGCTCGGCCGTACCGAACGCGACCCGGGGCCGGACGGCGCGAACCGGTTCGTCACCGTCGAGGACTCGATGGGGATGGTGCACGCCTCCCGGGGCGGACTGCCGCCCGCGTCGCCGCACCTGCTCTCCGAGCCTGCCATCGTCTGCCGGCTGGCCCAGAGCCTCTTCGGTCAGGACGGCGACGTGCCGTGGGCGGTCTTCGAGGCCGACTACGACGTCGTCCGCGACAGCATCGCCCGGGTCGTGCCCGGATTCACCGGCTTCAACACGCGGGTACGGCGCCCCGGCGGCTTCACCCTGCCGCACGCCCCCCGCGACGAACGGCGCTTCCCGACGCGCACGGGCAGGGCCAACTTCACGGTCAACCCCGTGGAGGTGCTGCGGGTACCGCCGGGCCGCCTGCTGCTGCAGACCCTGCGCAGCCACGACCAGTACAACACCACGATCTACGGCCTCGACGACCGCTATCGCGGTATCCACCACGGACGACGGGTGGTCTTCGTCCACCCCGACGACCTCGCGGAGCGTGGGATCGAGGACGGCGAGCAGGTGGACCTGGTGAGCGAGTGGCCGGACAGCCCGGACCGGCGGGCGCAGGCGTTCCGCGCCGTCGCGTACGACACGCCCCGTGGCTGCTGTGCGGCCTACTTCCCCGAGGCCAACGTCCTCGTCCCGCTCGACTCGGTGGCCGACACCTCCAACACACCGACGTCCAAGAGCGTCGTCGTACGCCTGGAACGCCGTGTCACGCCCGCCGCGGGCCGGGAGGGGGCTCAGCCCAGGTAGCCCATCCGGTGGCTGATCTCCTGCGCGCCCTTGAGCAGCGCGGGTGCGAGTTCGTGGATGCGCTCCTCGGTGAAGCGGTAGGCCGGCCCCGATGCGCTGATGGCGGCGATGACCTCGCCGTCCCGGGAGCGGATCGGGGCCGCCATCGCGTGCAGACCGATCTCCAACTCCTCCAGCGTCACGGCGTATCCGCGCTCGCGCGCCTCGTCGAGGTTCTTTTCGAGCTTCGTCCTGGCGGTCAGGGTGTGCGGCGTCAGCTTCTGCAGCCCGGAGGCGGCGAGCACACGGGCGCGCTCCTTCGCCGGCAGATGGGCCAGCAGTATCTTGCCGCTGGACGTGGCGTGCACCGGGGTGAGCTGCCCGACCCAGTTGTGCGAGCCGACCGCGCCCGGGCCCCGCACCTGGTAGAGGTTGACCGCGTAGTGCTCCTGCAGGACGGCGATGTTGACCGTCTCGCCGACCTCGTCTATCAGCCGCTCGCACACCGGCCGGCCCTGCTGGGTGAGGTCGAGGCGGCCGGTGACGGCACCGGCGAGACGCACGATCCCGAAGCCCAGCCGGTACTTGCCCCGCTCGGCCGCCTGCTCGACCAGACCGCGCGCCTCGAGCGCCCCGAGCAGCCGGAACGCGGTCGACTTGTGGACGTCGAGCTCGGCGGCGACCTCGCTGACGCCCGCTTCGCCGCGCTGGGCGAGGATCTCCATGACACTGACGGCACGGTCGACGGACTGCACCCCGTTCACTCCGGGGCCGGCCGTTTCTCCATCTGCCGTGTAGTTGCTCATGGCGCAACTATACGCAGTGGAGTCCCCGCGTCCCGTGGATGCGGCGGAGCAACGGCGCGGGCGGCCGGCGCGTCAGCGGAAGACGACCGTGCAGTGGCCGTTGACCAGCACCCGGGACTCGCTGTGCCACTGCACGGCGCGGGCGAGCACCTGGGCCTCGACGTCGCGGCCCAGGGTGACCAGCTCGTCCGGGGCGTGCGAGTGGGTCACGCGGACGACGTCCTGTTCGATGATCGGGCCTTCGTCGAGGTCGGGCGTGACGTAGTGCGCCGTGGCCCCGACGAGCTTGACGCCGCGCTGGTGGGCCTGGACGTACGGCCTGGCCCCCTTGAAGCTCGGCAGGAACGAGTGGTGGATGTTGATGGCCCGGCCCTCGAGCTGCTTGCACAGGTCGTCGGAGAGGATCTGCATGTACCGGGCGAGCACCACCAGATCGATGTCGAGCTCGTCGACGAGCCGGAGCAGCCGGGCCTCGGCCTCCGCCTTGGTGTCGGGCGTCACCGGGATGTGGTGGAAGGGGATGCCGTAGTTCCGCGCCAGCGGCTCGAAGTCGCGGTGGTTGGAGACGATCGCCGGGATCTCGATGTTGAGCGCGCCCGTGGACCTGCGAAAGAGCAGGTCGTTCAGGCAGTGGCCGAACTTCGACACCATGATCAGCGTGCGGGTCGGGGTGGACGCGTCGTGCAGCCGCCAGGTGATCCGGTACGCCTCGGCGACCGGACCGAAACCGGTACGCAGGTCCTCCAGCGAGGCGGGACCCGAGACGTCGAAGTGCACCCGCATGAAGAAGCGGTCCTGGAGCCGGTCGTCGAACTGCTGACTCTCCAGGATGTTGCCCGAGTGGCTCACCAGGAAGCTGGTCACGGCGTGGACGAGACCGGCCCGGTCAGGGCACGAGAGGGTGAGGACGAACTCGCGGCCGGACTGCGGTCGAGGAGACATGGACATCCTCCCTTGGTGCGCTATGCGCAACTATTTGGGTGATACGCAACATGGTCCAGGCAGGGTGGCTGCCTGGTCAAGAGGTGGTGTTCTTCTTGGGGCATTGCGCTGCGCGATGCGCAACGGTTGTGGGTGTTGCGGCGGGCTCAGGGGTGGCTGACGCGGGGCTTCGCGACAGTCTGCGGGAGGGTGGCGGCGAACGCTCCTGGCGCGCACGCACGACGCGCGGGCAACCCCTTGACAGCCGCCGCTGCGGGAGCAGACAGTTTGCCTGTTGCTTATAGCGATGATTAGTGCGTAATGCGCAACAAGCATTCTGCCTCCGCCGATCACTCCGGGGGAGCGGTCGACGCCCCGCCGTCCCGAACATCCCCTCAGCGAGGAGGAACCAAGTGGCACACGAGGTACGCGCCGTAGTCGCCCGGAAGAAGGGAGCCCCGGTGACGGCGGAGACCGTCCGGGTGCCGGACCCCGGTCCGGGCGAGGTGCGGGTGCAGGCCTGCGGCGTCTGCCACACCGACCTGCACTGTCGGGAGGGCGGGATCAGCGGCGAGTTCCCGTTCCTGCTGGGCCATGAGGCGGCAGGCGTGGTCGAGGCGGTCGGCGAGGGCGTCACGGACGTCGCGCCCGGCGACTTCGTCGTACTCAACTGGCGGGCCGTCTGCGGCAAGTGCCGGTCCTGTCGCAAGGCTGCCCCCGTCGGACGTCTTCGGCCGCGGTGGGGCGCTGAAGTCCTCCTGGTACGGCGACTGCCTGCCCTCCCGCGACTTTCCCGCCCTGATCGACCTGTACCTGCAAGGCCGCTTCGACCTGAAGGGCTTCGTCAGCGAGGCGACCGCCCTGGACGAGGTGGAGTCGGCGTGGCCGTCACCGCCGCCGAGCCGCTGGTCGACCCCGAGATGTCGCGCATCCGGCGCTGAACCGCCCCGGGGACGGACCCACGCATCGTCAGCACGATTCCCAGGAGATGGACACATGGCCCCTTCGTACGACGTGATCGTCGTCGGCCTGGGCGGGATGGGCAGCGCGGCCGCCTACCACCTCGCCGCCCGCGGTCAGCGGGTGCTCGGCCTGGAACGCTTCGGCCCGGCCCACAACCTCGGCTCCAGCCACGGCGGTTCCCGCATCTACCGCCAGGCCTACTTCGAGGATCCGGCCTACGTACCGTTGCTGCTCCGCGCCCACGAACTGTGGGAGAAGCTGGCCGTCGACTCCGGGCGCGAGGTCTTCACCGAGACCGGCGGCCTCATGATCGGCCGCGCGGACAGCACGGCCTTCGCCGGCACCCTGCACAGTGCCCGGCAGTGGGGCCTGGACCACGAGGTCCTCGGCGCGGCCGACATCCGGCGCCGCTTCCCCACCTTCAACCCGGCCGCCGAGGATGTCGCCTTCTACGAGCGCAGGGCCGGCATCGCCCGGCCGGAGGCGACCGTCACCGCGCACCTCGATCTGGCCAGCGCCCACGGCGCCGATCTGCGCTTCGCGGAAGTGGTCCTCGGCTGGGAGGCCGACGGCCCGGGCGACAAGGCATGGGTGGTCACCGACCGCGGCGCCTACACCGCCGACCGGCTCGTCTTCGCCCCCGGGGCCTGGGCGTCGAAGCTCCTGCCCGACCTCGGCGTGAAGGTGACGGTCGAGCGCCAGGTCATGTACTGGTTCCAACCCGAGGGCGGAACCGGCCCGTTCACCGCCGACCGGCACCCCGTCTACATCTGGGAGGACCCTGACGGCACCCAGATCTACGGCTTCCCGTCCCTCGACGGCTCCGAGGGCGGCGCCAAGGTCGCCTTCTTCCGCAAGGGCGTCCCCAGCGACCCGGACACCCTGGACCGGCGGATCCACCCGGACGAGATCGAGGCCATGGCCGCGTATCTGCGCCCGCGTATCCCGGCCCTGCCAGGCCGCTTCCTCAAGGCTGCGGCCTGCATGTACAGCAACACCCCCGACGAGCACTTCGTCCTCGCCCAGCACCCCGAGCACCCGCAGGTGACCGTGGCCTGCGGCTTCTCCGGCCACGGCTTCAAGTTCGTACCCGTGATCGGCGAGATCATCGCCGACCTGGCCACGGACGGCACCACCGATCACCCCATCGCCCTCTTCGCCCCGCGCCGCGTCCGCGTCTGACATCTTTCGAGGTGACACCGATGACCACGACCGATCTGCCCCCGAGCCTGATCTCCACGCTCTCCGGGGAGTACTACACCGACCCCGCCGTCTTCGCTCTGGAGCAGGAGCGCGTCTTCGAGGCCATGTGGTTCTGCGTGGCCCGTGCCGCGGAACTGGCCAAGCCCGGCCAGTTCCGCACCTGTCAGGTCGGGCGGGAGAGCGTGCTGGTCTCCCGCTCCCGGGACGGCGCGATCAAGGCGTTCCTGAACATCTGCCGGCACCGCGGTGCCAAGCTCTGCACCGAGGATTCCGGCGAGGTCAAGCGGGCGTTCCAGTGTTCTTACCACGCATGGACCTACGGCCTCGACGGCAAGCTGGTCGCCGCGCCGAACCTGACCTCGATGCCGGACATCGACCGGACCGCGTACGGCCTGGTCAACGTCCACGTCCGGGAGTGGCTGGGCTATGTGTGGGTGTGCCTGGCCGACAACCCGCCGTCCTTCGAGGCGGACGTGATCGGGGCCGCGGTCGAGCGGCTGGGCGACACCGAGTCGATCGAGAACTACGGCATCGACGGCCTCCAGGTGGGCCGGCGCATCACCTACGACGTGGAGGCCAACTGGAAGCTGATCATCGAGAACTTCATGGAGTGCTACCACTGCGCCACCATCCACCCCGAACTCACCGAGGTCCTGCCGGAGTTCGCCGACGGTTACGCGGCGCAGTACTACGTGGGCCACGGCGCGGAGTTCGGGGAGGAGGTCAAGGGCTTCACCGTCGACGGCTCCGAGGGCCTGGACCGCATTCCCGGGGTCGCGGAGGGCCAGGACCGCCGGTACTACGCCATCACCGTCAAGCCGCAGGTCTTCATCAACCTCGTGCCCGACCACGTGATCTTCCACCGGATGTACCCGCTGGCGCACGACCGCACGGTGGTGGAGTGCGACTGGCTCTACCTGCCGCACGTGGTGGAGAGCGGCAAGGACGTGGACCGTTCCGTGGAACTCTTCCACCGCGTCAACCAGCAGGACTTCGACGCCTGTGAGCGCACCCAGCCCGGGATGAGCTCGCGGGCCTACACCAAGGGCGGCGTCCTGGTGCCCAGCGAGCACCACATCGGCGCCTTCCACACCTGGCTGCAGGACAAGCTCGACGTACGCCCCGTCCGCTGATCAAGCCGCCACCAGTACTGCCCGTCCACCCGCCGTTCGGCCCCTCCGGCGGGTGGACGGGCGCTTTCCGTGCCCGCCACTGTGTTGCGCATAGTGATATCCGGTTCGCCATGGAAGACAAATGTCCGCACATCTCTTGACAGCCGATCGGCGCAACGGAAAGCATGTTGCGTATAGCGATAGATGTTGTGTTATTCGAGACAGTGTTCTGTATCCGGAGGGCCGGCATGAGGAGCATCACCGTCGTCGGAGCGTCGCTGGCCGGCCTCAGCACGGTGCGCGCGCTGCGCGCGGAGGGCTACGAAGGCGAGATCGTCGTGGTCGGGGAGGAGCGCCACACCCCCTACGACCGGCCTCCGTTGTCCAAGGAGTTCCTCAAGGGCGACCTCGACGCCGACGCGCTCGCGCTGGGCGACGCGGACGAGTACGCGGAGCTGCAGGTGCGGTGGCTGCTCGGCGAGCGCGCGGTACGGCTGGACCCGGCGGACCGCTCCGTCACCCTGGCCGGAGGACGGCGGCTGTGCACCGACGGAGTGGTCATCGCGACGGGCGCCGCCCCCCGCAGGCTCCCCGGCATGGAGGGACTGGCCGGCGTCCACACCCTGCGGACCCTGGACGATGCCCGGTCCCTGCGCACGGAGTTGCTGAACGGCCTGCCCCGGGTCGTCGTCATCGGGGCCGGTTTCATCGGCGCCGAGGTGGCGTCCACCGCCCACCGGCTCGGGCTCCATGTCACCGTCGTCGAGGCGCTCGACGTGCCGTTGGAGCGCCAACTGGGCCGCGAGATGGGGCTGGTGTGCTCCTCGCTCCACAGCGATCACGGGGTCGGTCTGCTGTGCGGCACCGGCGTGGCGGGCTTCACCGGCAACGGCCGGGTCACCGGAGTACGACTGGCCGACGGGCGGGTGCTGCCCGCCGACATCGTCGTGGTCGGGGTGGGGGTACGCCCCGCCACCGACTGGCTCGCCGGCTCCGGCGTACACGTCGACGACGGCGTGGTGTGCGACGCCGGCTGTTCGACCACTGTCCCAGGCGTGGTCGCCGTCGGCGACGTCGCCCGCTGCCCGCATCCGTTCACCGGACGGCATGCCCGTGTCGAGCACTGGACCAACGCCACCGAACAGGCGAAGACCGCCGCCCGCACGCTGCTCTCCGGGGTGCCGGCCCCCGCCCCGCGCACCGCGCCGTACTTCTGGTCCGACCAGTACCAGGTGCGCATCCAGCTCGCCGGGCACGTCGCCGCCGGCGCCGTGCCCGAGGTCGTCGAGGGCGACCTCGACAGCCGCTCCTTCACGGCCGTGTACCGGCGCGAGGGCTCCGCCGTCGCCGTGCTCTCCCTCAACCAGCCGAAGCTGTTCAACCGGCTGCGCCGCACTCTCGTCCCGGCCACCGCGGCAACCGTCGCATGAGCCGCCCGTCCCACCACCCCGGCCGGTGACCGACAACCCTCCCGCAGGGGCGTGCCCGGGACATGCCGGGCATGCCCCGCCCCTCCCACGGAGTATGGCGTGGCAATCAGCGTCTTCGACCTGTTCTCCATCGGCATCGGCCCGTCCAGTTCGCACACCGTCGGCCCGATGCGGGCCGCCGGGATGTTCGCCGCCCGGCTGAAGAAGGACGGCCTGCTCGCCCAGACCGCCGCGGTGCGGGCGGAGTTGTTCGGTTCCCTCGGGGCCACCGGCCACGGCCACGGGACCCCCAAGGCCGTACTGCTCGGGCTGGAGGGCAACGAGCCGCACACCGTCGACGTCGCCCAGGCCGAGCTGGACGTCGAGCGGGTCCGCGCCACGCGGCGCATCCGCCTCCTCGGCGCGGAGATCGGTACGGCCCACGAGATCGGCTTCGACGTCTCGACCCACCTGGTCCTGCACCGCCGGCGGTCACTGCCGTACCACGCCAACGGCATGACCCTGTTCGCCCACGACGCCGACGGCCTGCCGCTGCTGGAGAAGACGTACTACTCGGTCGGCGGCGGCTTCGTGGTCGACGACGACGCCGTCGGCGCGGACCGGATCAAGCTCGACGACACGGTGCTGCCCCACCCCTTCCGCACCGGCGACGAGTTGCTCCGCCTGACGAAGGAGACGGGCCTGTCGATCTCGTCGCTGATGCTGGAGAACGAGAAGGCCTGGCGCACGGAGGAGGAGATCCGCGCGGGACTGCTGGAGATCTGGCGGGTCATGCGGGCCTGCGTCGCCCGTGGCCTGTCCCGCGAGGGCATCCTCCCCGGTGGCCTGAAGGTCCGCCGCCGGGCCGCGGCGGCGGCCCGCGCGCTGCGCAGCGAGGGCGACCCGGCGAGCCGGGCGATGGAGTGGGTGACCCTCTACGCGATGGCGGTGAACGAGGAGAACGCCGCGGGCGGCCGGGTCGTGACCGCGCCGACGAACGGCGCAGCGGGCATCATCCCCGCCGTCCTGCACTACTGCCTCGAATTCGTTCCCGGCGCCGACGAGGAGGGCGTCGTCCGATTCCTGCTCGCGGCGGGCGCCATCGGCATGCTCTTCAAGGAGAACGCCTCCATCTCCGGCGCCGAGGTCGGCTGCCAGGGCGAGGTCGGCTCGGCCTGCTCCATGGCGGCGGGCGGTCTGGCCGAGGTGCTGGGCGGCAGCCCGGCACAGGTGGAGAACGCCGCCGAGATCGGCATGGAACACAACCTCGGCCTGACCTGCGACCCGGTCGGCGGCCTGGTACAGATTCCCTGCATCGAGCGCAACGGCATGGCCGCGGTCAAGGCCGTGACCGCCGCTCGGATGGCCCTGCGCGGCGACGGCCGGCACCACGTCTCCCTCGACAAGGTCATCAAGACCATGAAGGAGACCGGCGCCGACATGAAGATCAAGTACAAGGAGACCGCGCGTGGCGGCCTCGCCGTCAACGTCATCGAGTGCTGAGGCGGGAGTGAGGCCATGGGACGGGTCACCGAGCGACGGCGCGTGCTGCGCATCCGGGACGGAGCGGTGAGCGCGCGGCCGGACACACTGGTGGCCGAGGAGCCGCTGGAGATCCGGCTGGGCGGCAGGCCACTGGCGATCACCATGCGCACGCCCGGTGACGACTTCGCGCTGGCCGCCGGGTTCCTGGTGAGCGAGGGCGTCGTCCGCCGGGCCGAGGACGTGGCGAACATCGTCTACTGCGCGGGTGCGACGGGTGAGGGAGGTTCGAACACGTACAACATCGTCGACGTCCGGCTCGCTCCCGGTGTGCCCCTGCCCGACATCACGCTCGAGCGGAACGTCTACACCACCTCCTCCTGCGGGCTGTGCGGGAAGGCGAGTCTGGAGGCGGTGCGGACCACCGCCGCGTGGCCGATCCGAGACCGGCCACCGCTCAGAGTCGCCCCCGCATCGCTGGCCGCACTGCCCGACCGACTACGGTCCGCGCAACGGGTGTTCGACCGGACCGGCGGCCTGCACGCGGCCGGGCTCTTCTCGCCCGAGGGCGAACTGCTGGATCTCCGGGAGGACGTCGGCCGGCACAACGCCGTCGACAAGCTCATCGGCCGCGCACTCCGGTCCGGCGAACTGCCCCTGTCCCGAAGGATCCTGCTGGTGTCCGGGCGGGCGTCCTTCGAGCTGGCGCAGAAGGCGGTCATGGCGGGCATCCCGATGCTGGCGGCGGTCTCGGCACCGTCCTCCCTGGCGGTGGATCTCGCGGCGGAAACCGGACTCACCCTCATCGGCTTCCTGCGCGGCGGCTCCATGAACGTCTACGCCGGCGAGCAGCGTCTCGCCCTGCCGGCCGGGGCCGCGGCCAGGGCGCCGCAGCCGGAAGGAGCGTTCGCGAAGTGAGCCGGCACAGCCGCCCCCGCCGCGTCGCCATGCTCAGTGTGCACACCTCACCGCTGCACCAGCCGGGCACCGGCGACGCCGGCGGGATGAACGTCTACATCGTCGAACTCGCCGTACGCCTTGCCGCCCTCGGCATCGAGGTGGAGATCTTCACGCGGGCCACCTCCGCCGCGCTCCCGCCGAGCGTCGAACTCGCGCCCGGAGTCCTGGTACGACATGTGCACGCGGGCCCCTACGAGGGCCTGGCCAAGGAGGACCTCCGGGCCCAGCTGCGCGCCTTCGCCCGCGGTGTGACGCAGACCTGGGTCGGCCACCGCCCCGGTCACTACGACCTGCTCCACTCGCACTACTGGCTCTCCGGCCACGTCGGCCGTCAGGTCGCCGAGCGCTGGGGCGTCCCACTGGTGCACGCCATGCACACCATGGCCAAGGTGAAGAACGCCTCCCTCGCCGAGGGCGACACCCCGGAGCCCGCGAGCCGTGTGATCGGCGAGACACAGGTCGTACGGGCCGCCGACCGGTTGATAGCCAACACCGAGACGGAGGCGGAGGACCTCGTGTGCCACTACGACGCCGACACCGGCCGGGTCGCCGTCGTCCACCCCGGAGTCAACCTGGAGCGGTTCAGGCCCGACACCTGCGGTGTCGCGGCCGGCCGGGCCGCGGCCCGCACCCGCCTCGGTCTGCCGCGGAACGCTCTCATTCCGCTCTTCGCCGGCCGTATACAGCCGCTGAAGGCGCCGGACGTCCTGCTGCGCTCGGTGGCCCGGCTCCTGGAGGAGCGGCCGTGGCTGCGTGAACGGATCCTGGTACCGATCGTGGGCGGGCCGAGCGGCAGCGGTCTGTCCGAGCCGGAAGGGCTGCAGAAGCTGGCGGCCCGGCTCGGCATCTGCGACGTCGTGCTGTTCCGGCCGCCGGTCGGTCAGGAGCAGCTGGCCGACTGGTATCGCGCGGCGTCCGTTCTCGTCATGCCGTCCCACAGCGAGTCCTTCGGGCTGGTCGCCGTCGAGGCACAGGCCTGCGGCACACCGGTGATCGCCGCCGAGGTCGGCGGTCTGCCGGTGGCGGTGCGAAACGGTGTGAGCGGCGTTCTCGTACCGGGGCACGAACCGGCGGACTACGCACGGGCGTTGTACCGCTTCGCCGACGACCCGGCGCTCTCCGCCCGCATGGGCGCCGCCGCGGCCCGGCACGCCCGGTCCTTCGGCTGGGACACGGCTGCCGCGGCGACGGCGCAGGTGTATGCGGAGGCGGTGCACGAGCGCCGCCTGCCGAGGTGAGCGCCCGCAGTAGCCGCCAGGCGCAGGCTGGTTGTGGCGCCGAGACCAACTGGGTTCGAACGCAAAGGCGATAGCCGCTATGATCTCCGCGGCAAGGCTGTAGCGCAGAGGTCGTCGCGCCCAAGCATCAAGCTGGAGGACGTCGGTTCGAATCCGACCAGCCTTGCCGCCCTTGTCGTGGAGGAAAGTCGATTGGCGTCGGTTCGTCCTGGGCGGGCGGAGGGCGATGCCGCCCTCGGCGAGCCGGGCACCGGCGATGGACCGGTGGAGTGGTGATGACGCAGCCGACACCCGTACGCTGCCCCGCGATCGAGCACCCCGACATCCCGATCAGTGATCCCGCCGCGCTGGATCCGTTGCTCGCCCGACTGCGGTCTGCGCAGCCGGTCGAGGCCGACGAGACCTTCCCGCTCGGCACGGTGCGCGCGGACGGGCGTATCGACCTGTGCAAGCAGGGCCTCGGAGCGGTCGGCGCCGCCCGGCTGATGCCCGTGGCTGCCGCCTCCCCGCACGCCGGGCATGTCCTGCTCGGCACCAACGCCATCGGGAACGAGGGAGCCCGCACGGTCGCCGACGCGCTGGTCGACGGCCACGGCCTGCACACGCTCTACCTCGGCTGCAACCGCATCGGCCCCGAGGGCGTCACCGCGCTCGCCGAGGCGCTGACGACGGACGGCACCGTCCGCGCCCTGTGGCTCAAGCGCAACCCGGTGGGCGACGAAGGCGCCCGCGTGCTCGCCGCGATGCTCCGCCGCAACACCACGCTGCGCACCCTCGACCTGGTCAACACCGGTCTGACCACCAACGGTCTGCGGGCCCTGTTCGACGCGCTCACCAACCGGCCCAGCCCCGTGGAACGCCTCTTCCTCGGCGGCAACGGCCTGACCGCCGACGCGGCCCCGCTGCTCGCGGCGCTGATCCGTGAGGCGGGTGTGCGCGAGCTGTACCTCCCCGCCAACCACCTCGGAGACGAAGGCGCCGCGATGCTCGCCGCCGCGGCCGACCCCGCACGTCCGGTGCGCCTCGGCCTGGGCGGCAACGGGATCGGCCCCGTCGGTGCCCGCGCCCTCGCCGACTCCCTCGAAGGGATCGAGGCACTCGACCTGGGCCGGCCACCGTCGGAACGCAGCCTCGGCGCCCCCGCCAACACCACCGGTGACGAAGGCGCCCACGCGCTGGCCGCCGCCCTGCCGGGCAGCCCGCTGCGCCGGCTGGAGCTGTGCCACACCGGCCTGACCGGCCGGGGCGCGAAGACGCTGCTGGCGGCGGTGCCCGACAACTCGCCCTTGGAGTACGTCGGTCTGGGGCCCGGCCTGCCCCGCAAGGTGAAGCGGTCCTTCACCCGGCGTCTGCGGCCCGTCGCCAGGGCGCATCCCGACCTGCGCGCGATAGGGAGTGTCTACCGTTGAGCTCTCGTGGCGAACTCCGTTGTTTCCCCCCGGACGAGGCGGCGAGCCGGCGCAGGATCCGCCGGTACGCGGTGCCCCGCTGGATGATCGAGCGCGCGACCGAACACCGGCTGGCCGGTGACTGGCGGGGTGCCTGCGCGGCGGCGAACGTCGACGTCACCTTCGACCTGTCCGACGTCGCCGACCACTGCGGCGACGACGCAGCCGCGGCCCTCGAGGACGACCTCCGCCACTTCGCCCCCGACCTGCTGCGCTGGCACCTGCCGCGCGTGCTCGGCGGGCGCACCACGCTCGCCACGGACACGACGGTCGTTCTCGCGCGCTACCGCCCGAAGGCAACGGACGAGGGCCGGCGGACCACGCCGTACCTGCACATCACCACTCCTGCGATGATCGACGGACCGCAGCGGATCGCCCTGCGGTTCGGTACGGTCACGGACGAGCAGGCCGCAGGCGCCTTCGGACGGACCACGCAGGACTGGCGGTACGCGCGGCACCTGTGGGACGCACGGCACGCCGCCGAGCTGCGTGAACGGTGCGGCGGCGGCACGGACAGACCGCCGTTCTTCCACGCAGACGCCACCCCGCGCGGCACGGACGAACTGCCTACGGCCGATCCAGCCGACCGCGACCCGGCGGCGCGGGCCGAGTGGGCCACGCTGCTGCACCAGAAGGGCGGGACACAGGCCGCCTTCGCCGCCGCCGGCATCGAGCTGGACCTGACACCCCCGCAGAAGTCCGGCTGGTACCAGGCGGATCCGGAGCGGCTCCTGGGCGGGCTCGCGCTCAACCACACGCGACTGGAGCCGGAGATCCGTCGGCTCACGGCCGAGGGCGTCGGCGACCGCTTCCTCATCGCCGCGCACTGGCGGACCTACATCCTGCTGGAGCCCACCGACGCCGGCGGGCTGCTGGCGCGAGCCGTCGACCGGGACGACGTGAAGGGCGAGCCGATCCTCGCCGAGGCCCTGTGGCGCAGGCTCCCCGACCTCGACCTGATGAGCGTCGGGGGCGTCGCGGCGGAGCAACTGCATCCCCTCGTCCGCGAGGCGCTGTTCCCCGCTCTCCAGGTCCCGCAAGGCCCGGTCGGCCCGCCGCGGTCGCCGGCACCCGCACCCGTGCGGGTCAGGTGCCGCGGGGAATGGCACGAGGTGGCCTTCCGGCCCGGCGGCCTGCTGCGCATGCCGCACAGCGACGAGGAACAGCAGCGCGAGCGTGCCATGCGCGCCTTCGGCGGTGCCGTCGCCGGATGCTTCGCCGTGGAGCAGACGTGGACCTCTGGAGAAGGCCGCCTGCCGAAGGCGCTGCGGGCACAACGCCACGAACTGTTCCTGCGCGCCCAGCACGGTGACACCCCTGGCGTGCTGGAGCTCCTGGACGCGGGCGTCGATCCCCGCGTGCGGGACGCTTCCGGGCGCACTTTGCTGCACGTACTGAACCTCCTCGACCACGAGACGCTGCTGCCGCGGCTGCTGGCGGAGGGACTGGACCTCGAGGCCCGCGACCGGCGGGAGCGCACGCCGCTGTTCGTGGCGGTCAACGACCTCGGGTCGAAGGCGCTGGTGGAGGCCCTCGTCGCCGCCGGGGCGCGGCTCGACGTGATCGACCAGTCCGAGCTGTCGCTCGCCCAGCTCGTCCGCCGGTACAAGCGGCCCGACCTGGCCTTCCTCCGGGAACGCGTACAGGAGGAGCACCCAGGCGTCGGCGCCGAGTGGTGGGACGAATGGATGGACGATCAGGACGAGTACTACTCGAACGAAGCCGACGAACCCGACGACGAGGAAGAGCCGGCCTTTTGAGCACCGACCGTACCGCCCCCACCGCGCCGTCCGGCCCGCTGGCGGCCGCGGACGACCTCAACCGCAGGCTGCGCGCGCGACGGACCGAGCCCGCCGCGAACCCGCAGCTGGAGGCGCTCGCCCTCGCCGTGACGGCCAATCAGCCCGTGCTGCTGTGGGGGGAGCCGGGAATCGGCAAGTCCGCCGCCCTGGAGCAGCTCGCCGCCGGGCTCGGCCTGCCGCTGGAGACGGTCATCGCCAGCGTGCACGAGCCCTCCGACTTCGCCGGACTGCCCATCGTCGGTGACGACCCGGCCGTGACCGGCGTGCCGATGGCCCCGCCGGACTGGGCGGTCCGCCTCGCCCGGGCCGGACAGGGCCTGCTCTTCTTCGACGAACTGTCCTCCGCGCCGCCGGCCGTGCAGGCGGCGCTGCTGCGGGTGGTGCTCGAACGACGGGTCGGCAGCCTGGTCCTGCCGGAGGCGGTGCGTATCGTCGCCGCCGCCAACCCGCCGTCCAGCGCGGCGGACGGCTGGCATCTCAGCCCGCCGCTCGCCAACCGCTTCGTCCACCTCGAATGGACCCACGACCCCCGGACGGTCGCCCGCGGCATGGCCGGCACCTGGCCGGAGGTGACCGTGCCCGTCGTCGGTGCCGCCAGGGTGCCCGGTGCGGTCGCACGGGCCCGTGGCGCGATCTCCGGCTTCCTCACGGCCCGGCCCGGCCTGGTCCACCACATCCCCGGCGACGCCGAGGGCCGCGGCCGGTCCTGGCCGTCTCCTCGCACCTGGGAGATGGCACTCAAGCTGCTCGCCGCCGGGTACGCGGCCGGCGTCGGCCGCGAGGCCCTGGCCGCCGCGCTCACCGGCGCTGTCGGGGACGGCGCGGGCATCGAGCTGCTGTCCTACCTCGAACACCTCGATCTGCCCGACCCCGACCGTGTCCTCGCCGACCCGGACGCCTTCGCTCTGCCCGACCGCGGCGACCGGCAGCTGGCGTTCCTGATCGCCGTGGTCGCCGCCATCCAGAGCGACCTCACCCGGCCCCGGTGGGAGGCCGGCTGGGCGGTGCTGGCGAAGGCCGTGGACGCGGGCGTACCCGACGTGGCCGCCCGGGCCGCCACCGACCTCGCGGCGATGCGGCACCTCGACTGGCCCGTACCGCCCGGCATCGACGGGTTCCTGGACCTGCTGCAGATGTCCGGGGCGCTGCCCGGCGCCGGCCGGTGAGGCGTGCCGGGATGACGGAGGACTCCCGCCGCGACCTGGACATGACCAAACTGCTCGCTGCCCGTTACCGGGCGGCGAGCGACCGGCCGTATCTGGCGTCGGCGTTGTACGCCCTGACCGTCGTTCCGAGCACGGAGGTGCGGACGATGGGGGTGGACCGGCACTGGCGCTGCTATGTGTCGCCCGCCTTCGTCGACGCGACGCCGGTACCCGAACTCGCGGGCGTCTGGGTGCACGAGGCGGCGCACCTGCTGCGCGACCACCACGGCCGGGCGGACCGGCTGCCCGCCGCCGCCCAGCGCGACTGGCACCGCGTCAACGTCGCGCAGGACTGCGAGATCAACGACGACCTGCTCGCCGACGGCCTGCGCCTGCCCGAGGGGCGCATGGAACCCCGCCTCTTCGGCCTCCCCGAGGGCCAGTTGTTCGAGATGTACGTCGATCAGCTGCCGCCGCATGTGAAGGCGCCGGACTGCGGATCGGGCGCCCACGGCCGGCCCTCGCCCTGGGAACTCCCCGAGTCCGCCGGCCCCGCACGGCTCGGCGACGTCGAGGCACAGGCCCTGCGGCGGCAGACCGCCGAGGCGATGCGTGCCCATCAGCGCACCCGTGGCACCCTGCCCGCGGGCTGGCAGCGCTGGGCCGAGGAGGTCCTGGAGCCCACGGTGGACTGGCGGCGGGCGTTGTCCGGCGCGGTCCGGGAGGCCGCCGCATGGGCCGGCGGAGCCGTCGACTACACCTACCGCCGCCCCTCGCGCCGTACCCCGGCGCTGCGCGGCGTCGTCCTGCCGAGCCTGCGCCGCCCGCTGCCGCGGGTGGCCGTCGTCATCGACACCTCCGGTTCGATGGGCGACGCCGAACTGGCCGCCGCCCTGGCTGAGGTGACGGGCGTCCTGCGTGAAGTGGGTGTCCGGGGCAATCGCGTGACGGTGCTCGCGTGCGACGCCGACGTGCAGGCCGTGTCCCGGGTGACGGCCACCGAGCAGATCACTCTGGGCGGCGGTGGCGGCACGGACATGCGCGTCGGAATCGAGGCAGCGCTCGGGGCGCCGGACCGGCCGAGCATCGTCGTCGTCCTCACCGACGGACTCACGCCCTGGCCCGACGAGACCCCACCCTGCCGCATCGTCGCGGCCCTGATCGGCTCCGCCGCACCACAGCCGCCGAGCTGGGTGGAGACAGTACGCATTCCCGCCTGACACCGGGAGCCATGCCGTCCGCCCGCCGGCCCCCGCGGCGCACTCCGGGTCACAGCAGCAGGGGAAGACTCACCAGGGCCGCGCCGCTCGCGCCGAGCGCCGCCAGGATCGAGGCCGGCCAATTGCGGGACTGGGCGTACGTCAGCAGGCCTGCCAGCAGTCCCGCCACCACCGCGGCCAAGAGGATGAGCGCCCAGCGCAGTGACAACCGCTCCGGCGGAGGCGTGGGCGAGGTCGGTTCGGGCATACGGCTCTCCTGCGGCTGCGTCTTGAACGGGGACGAGGCAGCCCTGCGTCAGCTGCCGCGCGTCGGCGATACCGAAACCTTTCGAATGGGTGACCACGGTACTCATGTGATCTAGGTCAGAGAAGGCTTCTGATGCCTCATCAATCGGCCCCGGAGTCGCACGGGGGTGGCAGTGGCATGCGGGGTGCTCCGGCGTGCGCCCCAAGGGCATTCCGCGCTCCTTCAGGCGGCGTTCGGACGGCTGACCAGTAGGCCGCTCTGATTTAGCATCTCCGCCATGACTGGTCCCGAAGTCGACCTGCCCGAAGGATCCGAGGACGCGTCACGGGGCTCCACCGCGAGGGTGGTGGAGCGACTGGGCTGCCAGATCGTGGAAGGCGGCAAGCCCCGCGACCACCACCTCACCGTGGATGCCGTCACCCAGGAGTTCGAGGTCACCCGGCCCATGGCCCGCGAGGCCCTGCAGACGCTGCACCAGAAGGGCCTGGTGAATCTGCAGCCGCGGATCGGAGCCACCGTCCAGGCGCTGGAACGGTGGGACCTGCTGGACCCGGACGTGATCGCGTGGCGTCTGGAGGTGGCCCCCGACAGCCAGATGCGGTCACTGACCGAGTTGCGCGAGGTGATCGAGCCCCGCGCGGCCAGGCTGGCCGCCCTCAGCCGGTCCGCGGAGATCTGCCACGACCTCACCAGCCACGCCCGCACCCTGCTCGCCCTGAGCGAGGACCCGGACTTCGCGCAGCCACGGGAGGGAGCGGCGATCCGGCAGCGCTTCAGGGACGTGGACGCGGCCTTCCACCGGACCCTCCTCGCCGGCTCGCGCAACGAGCTGTTCGCGCGCCTCTCCTATCCGGTCGTCATGGCGCTGAACCACCGCATCGACAGGGACTGGGCCGGCGCTCACCAGGAGGCGGTGATCACGCCGACGCGGGCTGTCGTCGGCGCCGACACCGTCCAGAGGTATCCCACCCGGCCGGAGCCGATCGCCATGTGGCTGCACATGGGGCTGGCCTACGCCATCGACCAGGGGCTGGCCACGGCCGCGGAGGCCTTCGCTGAGGCGCTCCTCGCAGAGATCCGCAGCGGACGACTGCACGATCCCGGCGTGCGCGACCGACTGCGGGCGGGACTGGACCAGTTCAACACCAACGGCCTGCCGCCCGCTCATCGAGCCGGCTTCCAGGACGCCATGGCCGGCTTGTTCCACGCCCGGCGCGCACCCGTCGTCGTCATGGGAGTCAGCGGATGCGGCAAGAGCACCGTGGGCCGGTACCTGGCCGAGTCGCTGCGGGTGCCGTTCGAGGAAGGGGACGGTTTCCATCCCGGGCGCAATGTCCGGTCAATGGAGAACCGCACCCCTCTCGACGACCGCAGCCGTAGTCCGTGGCTGGCCGCCATCGCGGGCCGTATGCGGGTAGCGGGTGCGGAGGAGGGGCTGGTGATCACCTGCTCCGCGCTCAAACGCATCTACCGGGAGGTGCTGCGCGTGGCCCGGCCCGATGCGTTCTTCGTGCACCTGACGATCGACCGGGACGCGGCGACTTCCCGTGTGGAGAGCAGGAAGTCGCACTTCATGCCCGCCGCTCTGGTGTCCTCGCAGTTCGAGGACCTGGAACCACTCGAGGACGACGAGGCGGGGATGACCGTCGACGCGACCCTTCCGGTCGAACGCATCGTCGCCGAGGTCCAGACCGAGCTGGTGCGGCGCGCCCGGGGCCGCTGACCCCGGTTTCACGAGGCGCCGGCACCGCACATGGCGGCCGCGCCCGCCGAGGTGATCGTCACCAGCCCGGGACGGAACTTCGTCACCCTGCGCATCACCACCGAGGACGGCGTCCGGCAGCACACGACGACACCGCCGGCGATCGGCGAGGTCCTCAACTCCGTGTACGACTACACCACGTTGGCGAGAGGCTGATCGACTACGTGCGCTCGGCGGTGACCCACACTTCGGCATCCAGGAATACATGCGGCACTCCGAGCGCACCCTGGAGGTCTTCCGCACCTCCTACTGCTTCGAGCAGGGACTGCTCGGCGTCCCAGCGCGGCCGGTGACTCCGCTTCGGAATCAGCGGGTTTCTCACCTCTCGTACGAGGGGGCCGTCCGTGGCCGAGCCACGGACGGCCCCCGCCGTCGCTACGACTGCTTCCCCTCCGGCTGGGCCGCCCGCAGGTCGGCGAGCAGCTCCGCCTGCTCCGCCAGCACGCCCGACAGGATCGTGCGTGCCACCCGCAGCAGCTCCGCCACCTTTGGGCTGGTCAGCGAGTAGTACACGTTGGACCCCTCCTTGCGGGTCCGTACCAGGTTCGCCCGCCGCAGCACGGCCAGCTGCTGGGACAGGTGCGCGGGCTCGATCCCCACCTCGGGCAGCATCTCCGCGACCGCGTGCTCGCGCTCGCTCAACAGCTCCAGGACGCGGATGCGAGCCGGGTGACCGAGCGTCTTGAAGAACTCGGCCTTCAGCTGGTACAGCGGCGTACTCACCGTGCCGTCTCCTCCCCGAGACAACAGTACGACCCCACCGGCCGGGCCTCGGCGCATCGCATCCACCCACTCGTCGACAACATGCTTCTCATCCTCGCCTGCGCCACCGACAGAACCGAATCCGCCCCGAGGAGCCAAGCCGCACGGGTGCCGAGACAGCCGGTTCAGACCTTCTTGACCACGCTGGACTTCAGCTGCATGGCGCCGAACCCGTCGACCTTGCAGTCGATGTCGTGGCCGTCCACGCCGTCGACGAGCCGGATGTTGCGCACCTTGGTGCCCGCCTTGATGCCGGTCGGGCTGCCCTTGACCTTGAGCGTCTTCACCACGGTCACGGTGTCGCCGTCGGCGAGCACGTTGCCGACCGCGTCCCTGATCCCCCGGTCCCCGCCCGCGTCGGCAGATGCCTCGGAGGGCGACCATTCGTGGCCGCACTCCGGGCAGACGAGAAGCGCGCCCATCTCGTACGTGTACGTGCTGGAGCATTCGGGGCAAGGGGGAAGGTTTTCACTCATGGGCACAGTCTCTTTCGTTCAGTGAGCCGATACGTACGTCATGCGGGTGTCAGGCGGGCCAGCCGTCGGTGCGCCACTCCTGCTGCCCCTCCTCCGGAGCCGACGGCACTCGGCCATGGGCGGCGAGCGCGGCGGCCAGGTCGCAGTGGACGGGGATGTCCGGGCAGTCGCCGGCCGGGACCAGCGAGCCGTCGGCGGGGATGGCGGCCAGCTCCAGGCTCCGGCCGGAGCCGGCGAGGCGGCGTGCCGCCTCCGTGATGGCGAGCTGGCCTTCGGCGGACCAGCTGCGCAGCTCGGTCAGGTCGAGGACGACCGGCCCGGTGCCACGGGCGACGACCCAGCCGATCGCACCGCTGAAACGGCGTACCGCGTCCGGGCCGAGATAGCCGGCGACGGAGAGGATGCCGAGATCCTGCTCGATGGTGTAGCGCCAGTCGATGGTCATGCGGGTGGAACTTCCTTGTGCGGAGGCGGGGAGGGGCTGCGGTGCGGGGTCACAGGGGCAAGGTGATCCAGATGCCCTTGCCTTGGCCGTCGGCGTGCGCGCGGACGACCGCGGTGCCGCCGAGCCCGAGGGTGAGCTCCATGACGGTGGCCAGCCCGCCGGCCCCGGTGTCGGCCAGCGCGCCGTACAGCCGTGGCTGGTAGGGGTGACGGTCGTGGACGGCGAAGGCCAGGCAGTCCCGGCTCGCCGCATAGACAACGGTGAGCTGCGGGGAGAGCTCGGCGGCGTGCCGGACGCCGTTGGTCACCAGCTCGCCCAGGATCAGCAGAGCCGGGCCCACGGCGGGGTGCCGCAGCCCGACCCCCCATTCCGTCAGGACCTGTTCCGCGGTCTCTCGGGCCATGCGCACCGCCGCCGGCACGGCCGGCACGGTGAGCACGTGCCGCAGCGGCAGGACTTCCGCCTCTGTCGACATCACGCCTCCGGGCGGACCAGCCGGAAGCCGGTGACCGTCTTGGGGTGCAGGCGCAGCACGGTGTCGTGCGGGCCGTGCGCCCAGCCGGAGAGGGTATGCCGGTGGTGGGCCGCCTCGTCAGGGTTGTCGATCACCTCGGTGGGACCGGACACGGTGACCAGCCAGCCGGTCTCCGCACGGATCTCGTCCACGTGGTAGGTCGCCGTGGCGGGTACCGCCCCGGCCGGGACGGGCGTACGGACGACGAGACGACCGAGCTCCCACACGTGCCGCGCCGGCCGTACGGCGGTCCCCTCCCGCTGCGCGTACACCAGCCGCCCCAGCGTGCTGCCCTCGAGCAGCCAGAGGGCCTCCGCACCGGAGACCTCGGCCATGCGCGTCGGGGGTGTGCTCATCGGGGGACTTCCTCACTGGACGATCGGAACGTGGGGGCGGGCTGTGCGGGCAGGAGTCCGGCGCGCTCCAGGTGGTCCCGCGCGGCCTGGATGGCCTCGGGTGTGGTGGCGTAGTCCCGGCTCTCGTGCCGGAGCGGCTCCAGCGCGCCGACGGAGTCGAGGACCTGGCGCTGGCCGGGGCGTATGCCCGAGGCCAGGACGAGGATGCCGCGCCTCTTCAGCTTCTCGACGGCGTCCTTCAGGACGAGCGCGCCGGTGGCGTCCATCGTGGTCACCCGGGACATGCGCAGGATCACGACCCGTACGTCCGCGACCTCGGTCAGTTCCAGCAGGAAGCGGTGGGCGGCGGCGAAGAACAGTGGCCCGTCGATCCGGTACGCCACGATGTGCTCGGCGAGCAGGGCGTGCTCCTCGGCGGTGTGGTCGCCCCGGTCGAGCGGCATCTGGTCCAGGCGGGCCTGCTTGGCCACGGCGCGCAGGGCGAGGGCGCCGGCGACGACCAGGCCGATGATGACGGCGTAGACGAGGTCGAGGGCGAGGGTCGCGACCGCGGTCAGGACGAGTATCACGGCGTCGGACCGCGTGGCCCTGGCCATCGCCTTCAGCGAGCCGACCTCGACCATGCGGATCGCGGTGGCCAGCAGGACGCCCGCCAGCGCCGCCAGCGGGATCCTCGCCACCAGGGGTGCCGCCGCGAAGACGATCAACGCGAGGACGGCGGCGTGCGTGAACGCGGCCAGCCGGGAACTCGCTCCGGTCCGCACGTTGACCGCCGTACGGGCGATCGCCCCGGTGGCCGGGACGCCGCCGAACAGCGGGGCGGCGATGTTGGCCAGGCCCTGCCCGAACAGCTCGCGGTCCGGGTCGTGCTTCTGCCCGACCGTCATGCCGTCCGCGACCGACGCCGACAGCAGGGACTCCAGGGCGGCCAGCGCGGCGACCGCCACGGCGGGGGCGAGCAGGGAGCCGAGTGAGCCGAGGTCGAGGAAGGAGAGGGAGGGCGCGGACAGCCCGGACGGCAGGTCGCCGATCGGCTTGGCCGCGTCCAGGTGGGCGACCTGCGCGACGACGGTGGCGACGATCACGGCGAGGATGGAGAAGGGGATCGTAGGCCGCCACCGGGCACCGGCCAGCATGACCGCGGCCACGGCGGACGCGAGGCCGATGGCAGTCCAGTTCGGCGCCTTCGCGAACTCCTCGACCGCCCGCCAGGTGACGACGAGCACCCGGTCGCCCTCGGGCTTGGGCACGCCGAGCGCGTTCGGAATCTGCTGGAGCCCGATGACGCAGGCGATGCCGAGGGTGAAACCTTCCACCACGGGCGCGGGCACGTACTGCATGTATTTCCCGGCCCGCAGCGCGGCCAGGGCGACGAGCATGACGCCCGCCACCAGCCCGACGGTGAGCACACCGGTGGGCCCGTACCGGCCGACGATCGGTACGAGGACGACGGTCATCGCTCCGGTCGGCCCCGACACCTGCAGATCGGACCCACCGAACAGGGCCGCGAGCGTGCCGGCGACCACCGCGGTGGCCAGGCCCGCCTCGGCGCCGAGCCCGGAGGAGACGCCGAAGCCGAGCGCGAGGGGCAGCGCGACGATCGCCACCGTCAGGCCGGCGAGCAGGTCCCGGCGGGGATCACGCCGTATCTGAGCCAGATCGGAGCGGGAGGGCAGCAGCGAGGCGATCCGCGCCGGGACCGACCGGGCCAGGATCGTGCTCATCGGGCGGTGACCTGGCCTTCCCGCAACTCGGCCAGCAGCTCGTTGCGCCCGGCGAGCATCTCGGTGAGGATCCGGCGCGCGGCCTTCATCAGGTCGGCGACATCGCCGCCGGCCAGCTCGTAGACGACGGTCGAGCCCTCGCGGGTGGCGGTGAGGATCCCCGAGCGGCGCAGCACCGCCAGCTGCTGGGACAGGCCGGAGGGCTCCACCTCGATGGCGGCCAGCAGCTCTCGCACCGGCATCGGCCCGTCCTGCAACAGCTCCAGCACCCGGATGCGTACGGGGTGCCCGAGCATCCGGAAGAACTCGGCCTTCGCCTGGTACAGCGGTACTGACACGACCCCTCGACTTCCTTCGCTTGGGAGCACAGCGAACACAGCATCTAACGAATTGCTAAATTTCGCAATTGCGCGATCCTGCTTGTGGTGGCGCTCACCGCGGTCGGCCGGCAGCCGGTCCAGATGTGCGCTGCCTCGGTCTGGGTCGACCATGGATGAAGGCAGAACACCCGCCGGTACGGCACGAGCCGGGGCACCGAGCGGGAAGGAACGAGGCATGGGCACGACGGACTCTTCCCGAGCAGGCGACGGCCGGTCGGCGGCCGATCCTGCCGCGCCGCCCAGCGGCCTGCTCGATCTGCTCAGCGTCGCCGCGGTGGTGCTGAACGCGAACGGCCAGGTGGTCTTCTGGAGCCCGAAGGCCGAGGAACTGTTCGGCTACACCGCAGCGGAGGCGCTGGGTCGCAACGCGGCCCTGCTGACGGTGCACGAGGAGCACCGGGACGAGGTGATCAAGCTGTTCGCCGAGGTCGTGGAATCCGGCACCGACTGGGCCGGGGCCTTCCCGGTCCGGCACAAGGACGGCAGCACCCGCCTGGTGGAGTTCCGCAACATGCGGCTGATGGACGATCTCGGTGACGTCTACGCCCTGGGCCTCGCCGCGGACCAGGCGACGGTCGAGCGGGTCGAGCGGGATGCCGCACTGGCCGTGCGTCTGGTGTCCCAGTCCCCGGTCGGGCTGGCCATTCTGGACCCGGACCTGCGGTACCTGGCCGTCAATCCCGCTCTCGAACGCATCACCGGTCAGTCCGCCTCCGAGCGTCTCGGCCGGCGGGCCGGCGAGGTCCTGACCTACCTGGACACGGATCCCGAGGCACGTCTGCGCCGGGTCCTGGAGACGGGCGAGTCGGTCGTGGGCCGGGACATCGTCTGCCGTCCCCCCGCCGACCCGGACCACGAGCACGCCTGGTCGGTCTCGTACTACCGGCTGGAGGATTCCGGTGGTCGGGTGCTGGGCCTGGCCTACTCCGTGATCGACGTCACCGAGCGTTATCGAGCCGCTGCCGAAGCGGCAGAGGCCAGGCAACGGCTGGCACTGATCGCCCGGGCCTCCGTCTCCGTGGGCACCACCCTCGATCTGGAAACGACAGCGCGCGAGCTCGCCGACGTCGTCGTACCGGTCCTGGCCGATGTGGCAGCCGTGGACATACTCGACAGCGCCCTTTACGGCCGGACCGTGCCACACGAGGGCTCGGCCCTCTTCCGCGCCCTCGCCGTCAGCGCGGCCCACTCCACCGAGGCGGTCCCCGCTGCCGACCCTCCGGGGGGACTCGCCGCCTATGACAGCGACCGCCTGATCACCCGTTGCGTGCGCACCCGTCAACCGGTTCTGGTGCCCCACACCACCCGTCGGGATCTGGAGCGCATCGCCCGAGACGGCGAGGCCGCCTCCCTCCTCGCGGCGGCCGGCGTGCACTCCTACCTGGCCGTACCGCTCATGGCCCGCGGCGAAGTCCTCGGCGCTCTCGACCTCAAGCGCACCCGGAACCCCGCACCGTTCGACGACGACGACGCCTTCCTCGCCAGGGAGTTGGCCGCTCGAGCCGCGGTCTGCATCGACAACGCGCGCGGATACCAGGCCCAGCGCCATGCGGCCCTCACCCTCCAGCGCAGCATGCTTCCCGAGCCCCCGTCGCACCTGCCCGGCCTGGAGGTCGCCTGCCGCTACCAGCCCGCCGGTGCCACGAGCGAGATCGGCGGCGACTGGTACGACGCCATACCCTGCCAGGGCGACAAGACCGCCCTGGTCGTCGGGGACGTCATGGGCAGCGGCATCAACGCCGCCGCCACCATGGGCCAACTCCGCACTGCCGCCCGCGCCTTCGCCGAGGTCGCCCTCGCCCCCGCCGAGGCGCTGCGGCACCTCGACCACCTGACCGAAGGCGTCGAGCAGACCATCACCACCTGCATCTACTGCGTCTACGACCCTCACCGGGGCCAGTGCGAGATCTGCGTCGCCGGCCACCTGCCCCCGGCCCTGATGCGTCTCGGCCACGCGGCACAGCTGCTCGACCTTCCCACCGGCGCACCGCTGGGCGTCGGCGGGGTGCCCTTCGAGACCACCACCATCGCCTTCCGCCCCGGCGACGAACTGGCCCTCTTCACCGACGGCCTGGTCGAGACCCGAAGCGACCCCATCGACGCCCGCCTGAACACCCTCCTCGACGCACTCACCGCGACACGCGGCCACAGTCTGGAGGACACCTGCGACCACGTCCTGGAGATTCTGCGCTCGCCCGGTGGCGAGGACGACGTCGCGCTGCTCATCGCCCGAGCCCAGCCCTGAGCGATCACGAGGCGGGGCTCAAGTGCCCGAGCCGACGACGAGTCCGGCCATCGACAGCACAGGCTTCAGCCGCCACACCACTGCACAGCCCGGGCCGGGCGCGTGGCGCCTCGCCTGGTCCGACCGGTCCATCCGCCGCCTGAGCACCGGTGGCCACCAGGTGCCCCGGCGTTCCGCCCGTCTCACGGACGTTCGGGAGAGCCGATCTCGCGCAGTATCCCGAAGGCCCGCAGGAGGGGCGCCGGACCCGTGTCCGTGATGCCGGACGCGCGGCGCGCCCGGCGGGTCCGCAGTACGGCACGTGCCGCGGAGAGGGCGGCGCAGGCGATCACGGCCGCCTTGAGGTCGGCGTCCGGAGTGTCCGGAGGGAGCCTGCGACGAACCAGGACGGTGAGCCGCTCCTCGAAGTCGGAGAAGGCCTGCACGAGACGGGCCGTGACGACGACTTCGATGTCCTCGAGCGGGTGGCTGAGGGCGGTCAGGGTGGAGGCCGCGAACGGCTCGGCCGCCTCCAGCAGGGCGTTGCACACCGCGTCCAGGGGCTCCTCGTCCGCCGGACGCTCCGACAGGGCGTTCTCGATGTAGGCGAAGATCTCGACGCCGTCCGGCAGCAGTAGTGCTTCCTTGCTGTCGAAGTAGCGGAAGAACGTGCGCACGGAGACGTTCGCGTATGCGGCGATGTCCGCAACCGTCGTGGCCTCGAAGCCACGTTCATCGAACAGGCGCGCGGCCCCTTCGAGGAGCAGGCGCCGCGTCTCCCCCTTCTTGCGTTCACGCAGTCCAGCAGGGGCGATCTCACTCGGCATGGGTCGAAGCCTCCGCCATGGTGTCGCGACTGTCAATTGGCACGCGTGTCACGCGAGAGGTGTCGCAGACGCAAAGTGACATGGATGCCAATTGTCATCCGTGCCACTTCTTCTCTAGAGTTCGTGTCACTCGTGACACTTTCCTTGGGAGACAACGGTGCCCCGACCCTCACAGCACGCCCCGGCGCCGGCCGACGCCCGCCCCGATGCGCGTCCGCCGGTGAACCCCGCCCCGGTGAACGGCGGACTCGGCCGCCTCGGCGGCTTCTGCGCCCGGCATCCGGCCACGGTCATCGCCGCCTGGCTGCTGGTCCTCGTCGCCGCCCTGGTCGGGCGGCACCTCGCCGCGCCCACCTTCAGTGACCAGGTCAGCCTGCCCGGCACCGCCTCCCACACCGGCGCCGACCTCCTCGCCACCTCCATGCCCCAAGCGGGCCGGCCCAGCGGCAAAGTCGTCTTCCACGCCGGCTCCGGCACCGTGGCGGACCAGCGGTCCGCCCTCGACCGAACCCTGGCCGACCTGCGCGACCTGCCCCACGTCACCGCCGCTTCCGCCCCCGTGACCAGCGACGACGGACGCACCGCGTACACCACCGTCTCCTTCGACGAGCAGCTGAAGAACCTCGGCCACGACTACACCGAGCGACTCGACACGGCGACGGAGCCCGCCCGGGCGGCAGGGCTGGGCGTCGCCTACGGCGGCGACCTCGAACAGGTGGTCCGTGAACCGGCCGACGACAAACTGAGCGAGGGCGTGGGCGTCGTCACCGCCCTCGTCATCCTGCTGCTGGCCTTCGGCAGCGTCCTCGCCGCATTGCTGCCGCTGGTCACCGCCCTGATCAGCGTCGGAGTCGGCCTCGGCGTCGTGGGCATCGTCGCCGGCACGCTGTCGTTCGCGACCTCCGCCACGACCCTCGCCGGCATGATCGGACTGGGCGTCGGCATCGACTACGCCCTGTTCCTGACGACGCGCTTCCGCCAGGACCTCATCGACGGACGCGATCCGGTCGAGGCCGCGGCCCGCACCGCGCACACCAGCGGACGTGCCGTTCTCATCGCCGCCCTGACCGTGGCCGTCGCCATGCTGAGCCTGTACGCGTGCGGACTGAGTTTCATCGGCAAGATAGGGCTGGCGGCCACCCTCGCCGTGATCGTGACCGCCGGTGCCGCCCTCACCCTGGTTCCGGCAGCCCTTGGCCTGGTCGGCAGACACATCGACCGGCTCCGCCTGCGCCGCCCCGTCGCCGAGAGCAGGGGAGCCCGCGACGGCTGGCACCGCTATGCGGAACTCGTCTCCCGGCGCCCCTGGACCTTCCTGGCCGTCGGCCTCGCCGTCCTCGGCGTGTGCTCCGTACCTCTGCTCTCCATGCGCCTCGGCCACGTCGACGCCGGTGCGGACCGACCCGGCAGCAGCACCCGCACCGCGTACGACTTGATCGCACACGCCGGCGGACCGGGCTTCGGAGCGGGGGCGAACGGACCGGTCCTCGCCGTGGTCGACGTGCGCCACGCGAGAACGCCCGTCGACCGGATCTCGAACGACGTGACCGCGGCTCTGCAGGACACCCACGGCGTGGCGTCCTTCACCCCCGTCAAGGCGAGCCCCGACGGAAAGATCCTCGTCACCACGATCACCCCGACCACGGGCCCACAGGACGCCGCGACCGACACCCTGCTCGACACGCTCTCCGGGCGAACCCTGCCGAAGGCCCTCGACGGCACGGGCGCCGTGGCCTGTCTCACCGGCAGCGTGGCCGGCCAGGCCGACTTCCGTGACACGGTCGGCGAGCGGCTGCCCATCGTCATCGGCATCGTCCTGGTCCTCGCCTTCCTGCTGCTCATGACCGTCTTCCGCAGCATGGTGATCCCTCTCAAGGCCGTCGTCCTCAATCTCTTCACCACGGCCGCGTCCTACGGCGTGCTCGTCGCCGTCTTCCAATGGGGCTGGGGCGACTCACTACTGGGACTGTCCGAGCCCGTGCCCATCGAGTCGTACGTCCCGATGATGATGTTCGCGATCGTCTTCGGGCTGTCCATGGACTACGAGATCTTCCTGCTGTCCCGGATCGCCGAAGCCTGGCACCGCACCGGTGACAACCGGCTCGCCGTAGGAGAGGGGCTGTCCGCGACGGCCCGCGTGATCTCCGCCGCGGCCTTCATCATGACCGCGGTGTTCCTGTCCTTCACCGCCTCGCCCACCGTGGTCGTGAAGATGCTCGCCCTGGGGCTGGCGATCAGCGTGATCGTCGACGCCACGGTGGTCCGCCTGATCCTCGTGCCGTCCGCCATGTTCCTCATGGGCAAGGCGAACTGGTGGCTGCCCCGCCGACTCGGCCGGGTCCTCCCGCGCCTGCACGCCTGATCACCTCATCCGTCCGCCCACCCATCGATTCGGAGCAAGTGAGCACGTGGCCCCTAACCTTCGGAACAAGCCCCGCATCCTCCTCGCGATCAGCGCGGCACTGGCCGCCCTGGTCTGCACGACCGATCTCCTGGTCGAGCACAGGACCGAGGAGCGGATCGACCTTCAGGCGTCGCGCCGGCTCAAGCCGAAAGGCCCGGTGCACGCCGACCTCACCACGCCGCTCGCGGGGCTGCGCACCCTCGGCGGGGAGATCGGCGACGTCGAGGTGAGCGCCAAGGGCGTGCGCCGTCAGCACGCGGTGATGGACGTGACCGTCCGCCTGAAGGGCGTCACGACGGACGGCGACAGCGCCGGCGGCACCGGGACCGCAACCGTCGGATACGACCAGGTGACCCGCCGCATGGGCGCGCTGGGCGACGGTCTGACAGCCGGTGGCCAGGACGGCGATCTGATCCTCGGCGGGAGCGTCGGCCGCCTGGGGCTGCCGGTCACCGTGAGGGCCAAGGTGTCCACGACCCCGGACGCCTTCACCGTCACGCCCACGACGGTGACCGTTCTCGGCCGCAGTATGGCGGTCGACGACCTCGATACCCTGCCGGCCGCCTCCGGGCTCCGGGACAAGCTGAAGCCCCGGACCGTGGCCGTCACCGGACTGCCCCATGGCGTCGCGCTGACCTCGGCACACGCCACCGGCAACGGCCTCGTGCTCGCCTTCTCGATCGCGGCGGGCCCGACCCCGGGCGCGGGCGGGGGAGCCGCTTGACGGTCCGAGCGGCCGCACGCCCGGACGGGCAGAGCCCGGCAGCCATCGACGTCCGTGCCGTGTCGTCCGCCGTCACAGTCTCCTCGCCCGCGGTGTGAGGGTGGCGCAACCGAACTTCCCATGCGGCCTTACGGGTCGGAAACCGCCGGGCGCGGCAGTCGGACTAACTTCGTGACGTATGAGGGTGTGGGAGCCGTTACGGCCACTGCTCGGCAGGCTTGGCGCGATCCGCAAGGGCAGGTTGGACAAGAGCAGTTCAGGGAGCCGCCACGACGGCCGAACTGCTCCGGGCCGGCGGCCGATGCCTGGCTGGCGCAGCATCAGGGGCCGGGTGGCGGTGGTCATCACGGTCCCGATCTGCCTGCTGCTGGCGGTGGCGGGTCTCGCCGTGCACGAGCGCGTCCAGGACCTCGACGACGCCCGGACGACCCGTGCCGAGGTCGGACTCAGCCTGCGGGTCCAGGCCCTGGTGCATCAGCTGCAACGCGAACGCGGCCTGACCAACGGCCTGTTGGGAGGTGAGAAGGCGTTCCGCCCCACGCTGGACGCCACGCGCAGGCGCGTGGACACGGCGCTGCACGGAATGCGCCGTGACAGCGCCGTCGAGGGTGTCGTCCGACGGAACCTGGGGCGTCTCGCCGACATCCGTGCCGCTGCCGACAGGGGCACCGCCGACAGGGCGGCGACCCTCACCTTCTACACCGATGCCGTCGAGGCCCTCGACGCCGTCGACCCGGTCGCCGAGACCGCGACGCGTACCGACCGGCGACTGGGCGACGGGCTCGCGGCATTGCGGGAGCTGGCCGCAGCCAAGGAGTCCGTCGCTCTCGAACGCGGACTCCTCAACGGCGTGTTCGCCGAAGGCGCCTTCCGCGACCGCGAGTACCTCACCTTCACCGAGGTGCGCGCCACGCGCGTCGCCGCCCTGGCCCGCTTCCGGCACGTCGCCACCGCACCCCAGCGCGCGGCCCTGGAACGGGCCTTCGCAACCGCGGACGCCCGACGCGCCATCGCCTACGAGAATCGGGCCGAGGACGCCGCCGACGGCTCCGCACTGCGCGCCGACGCCGGCACCTGGTGGAACGCGATGACCGTGCTCGTCGACGATCTGCACGCCGTCCAGCTGTCGGTCGGTCACGACGTACGGGACCGGGCCGACCGGCTCAGCCACGACGCCGAGACGGGCCTCGCCGCCTGCCTCGTCGCGGGGACGCTCGTGGCCGCCCTGCTCGCGGGCCTCGCCGCCTTCGCCTCCCGCTCCCTCACGCGCCCGCTCGGCGCGCTCACCGAGACCGCCCACGACGTGGCACGTCACCGACTGCCCGCGACCGTCGCCCGTATCCAACAGGCCCCGCAGGATGACCTGGAGCTCCTCCTGGCGGCGGACGCCCCCGACCACCGCGATGCGCGGCTGCTGGGCGGCGCGACGGAGATCGCCGAGGTCGCGGCCTCCCTGCACCAGGTGGAGCGCACCGCCCTCCACCTGGCGGCCCAGCAGGCCGGTCTGCGCCGCAACACCACCGAGTCACTCGCCAATCTCGGGCGCCGCAACCAGAACCTCGTGCGTCGCCAGCTCGCTCTCATCACCCGCCTGGAACGGCAGGAACTCGACCCGGACGCCCTCGCCGAGCTCTTCGAGCTCGACCACCTCGCCACCCGTATGCGGCGCAACGCCGAGAACCTGCTGGTCCTCGCCGGGCAGAATCCGCCGCGGCCCACGGCGGCACCGGCCGACGGCCTGGAAGTCGTCCAGTCCGCCGTCGCCGAGGTGGAGCAGTACCGGCGGGTGCTGATCGCGCCCGTGGAACCGGTGCGGGTGCGCGGGCACGCCGTCGCCGATGTCGCCCATCTCCTCGCCGAACTCATCGAGAACGGGCTGACGTTCTCGCCGCCGACCGAACCCGTCGAGGTGCACGGCTGGTACGACACCGCGGACGACACGTACTGCTTCGCCGTCGTCGACCACGGCGTCGGCATGTCCGAAGCCGACAAGGAACGCGCCCACGCCCGCTTCTCCGGCTCCGGTGAGGAGGCTCTCCTCGCCGCGCCCACCCGGTTCCTCGGCCACCTCGTCGTCGGCCGGCTCGCCCACCGCCTCGGTGAAGGCACCCAGGTCCACCTCTTCGACACCACCGGCGGCGGCCTGTCCGCACTCCTCGCCCTCCCCGGGCAGCTGCTCGCCCCCGCGCAGGAGCCCTCCGCATCGTCCCCGCCCGCCCGGCCCGCCGTCTCCTCCCTGCTCAACGGCTTCAGAGCAGGTGTCGCCCGTGCCGAGGCCCGCACCACTCAAGGAGCGTCATCATGACCACCGCCGTCCAGAGTTTCGGCTGGCTCATCTCGGAGTTCGTCCGCACCGCCGACGGCGTCACCGACGCCGTCGCCGTCTCCTCCGACGGCCTGCTCATGGCCGCCTCGGACAGCCTCGGCCGAGACCGCGCCGACCACCTCGCCGCCGTCGTCTCCGGCATCACCAGCCTCGCCCAGAACGCGGCGACGGCGCACGGCTTCCACGGCATGAAACTCGTCATGATCGAGATGCTCGGCGGATTCCTCATGGTCGGCCGCATCCGCGACGGAAGCTGCCTCGGCGTCCTGGCGGCCGAGGGGTGCGACGTCGGCCTGGTCGGCTACGAAATGGCCGTCCTCGCCGACCGCGCCGGCGAACTGCTCACCCCGCAACTGGTACGCGAACTCCACTCCGCGCCGATGGCCGCGGGATAGGCGCGGCGCGCTCGTCAGCCCGGGCGGAAGCGACCTCGAACGGTGTTGCTTCGTCAGTCCTGATGACCTGAGGCGAGCCAACGTTCGTCCTGGAACTCGGCGGGAATCCCGTCCTCCCACGGATCGATCCCGCGACGCTCCAGATGAGCGTGTCCGGGCGGGCGAAGGGGTCGTCGTGGACCGGCGTCCCGTGGTGGGGTCGCGTCATGCGGGTTCAGTTCCGCAGTGACGACAGCGCGGCGGCAACCCGTTCCGACGCCTCCGGCGGGGTCGAGGCGTGCGGGGAGAGCCTGAGCGAGTCGCTGCGCACCGTTGGAGTGACACCCTCGGCGTGCAGCGACTTCGCGACGAGGGACGGATCGTGGTCCGGCATCGTGAAGGAGAGGATGCCCGCGCGCCGCGCCGGGTCGGTGGGGGAGAGGACCTGGCCGCCGTACTCCTGGACGACCTCGGTGAGTTCGGCGATCCGCACGGCGATCGCGGCCTCGATCGCCGCGACGGTGTGCCGCTCGACGAGGTCCAGTGCGGCCGCGAACGCGGCGGCCGTCACCGGGCTGAGATTGGTGATCGACCACCGTCGCGCGTCCGGGGCGGGCGGGTGCTCCGCTCCGTCGAACAGGCCCACGTCCTCCACGCCCGTCCAGCCGGTGAGGACCGGCTCCAGGGATTCCAGCGCGCGATCGGACAGCGTCGCGAAGCCGGTGGCCCAACCCGCGCGCAGCCATTTCTGACCGCCCGCGACCACCACGTCGGCCGCGTCCCAGGGCATCCCGGCCACGCCGAACGCCTGGATGGCGTCCACGATCAGCAGCCGGTCCGGTCCGATCGCCTCGCGCAGCGCCGCCAGGTCGGCCCGGAAGCCGGTGCGGAAGTCCACGGCGCTGACGGACACGGCGACGACGTCGTCGGTCAGCGCGGCACGGACCAGGCCTGGGGTGACCCCGCCGCCGGGCACCGGGTCGAGCCAGCGCGGCGTGGCCCGGCCCAGGTCCGCGGTGCGGCGCCACGGATAGTGGTTGGCGGGGAAGTCGGTGCGCGGCGTGAGGACCACACCCTCTCGGATGCCGAGAGCGGCGTGGAACAGGCCGGTGGACGCGTTGGGAAGCAGCACGGTGTGCTGGGCGTCCGTGCCCGCGAGCCGGGCGGCCGTGTCCCGCGCGGCCCCTTCCGCGCCCATCAGAGCGTCCACGGTGGTGTGGTCGGCGCCGGCCGACTCCTCCATGGCTCGCGCGGTGGCGGCCACGGCGTCCCGCGACGGCGGACCGAACCGTGCGAAGTCGAGGTACCCGGCGGGCGTGTCGAAGTGGGCTGCGTACGACGTGAGCACGGGGCTCGTCCTTTCGGGACGGTGCGGGTCGGGCGGTGGGGGCACGGCAACGTCGTAGCGTAGGTCGCCCGCGTTCGCCGGGTGCATGCGGGCCGACCTGATCCTGAATCTTCCAGTCGCCACGGAACATCAGGCGCCCGGAGCCTCCAGGGTCGCCGGGGTGGGGCCGTCCGGGCGGACGGTGATGCCGTACGACGTCTTCGTGGGGGTGGAGGAGAAGGCCAGGGTGTGGGCCGGGAGCAGGTGTTCGAGCAGGATGGTCGTTTCGCGGAGTGCGAACTGCAGACCGAGGCAGGCGCGGGCGCCGATGCCGAAGGGGAAGTAGGCGCCCGGGTGGGTGGGCCGGCCGTCCGGGGTGATGAAGCGCCGGGGGTCGAAGCGCTCGGGATCCGGCCACAGTTCGGGATCGCGGTGCGTGAGGTACGGGCACGTCAGGATGTCGGTGCCCGCCTCGACGGCGTAGCCGGCGAGGGTGTCGTCCTCGGTGGCGTGGCGGGGCAGGATCCAGGCGGAGGGGTAGAGCCGGAGCGTCTCGTGCACCAGAGCCTGGATGGCCTGGCGGCGTTCTGCCGAGCCTTCGACGCCGGCGGCGAGAGCCTGTTCGCGGGCGGCGGGGTGCCGGTCGAGGAGCAGGTAGAGCCACGTCAGGGTGCTGGCGGTGGTCTCGTGCCCGGCCACGAGCAGCGTGACCAGCTCGTCGCGGATCAGTCGGTCGGTGTACTCGGGGCGCTCGGCGGAGGCCTCGACCAGCACGTGCAGCAGGCCCGGGCCGTCGGGGCCGGCCGTCCCGCTGCGGACGGCCTCGATGGCGTGCCGGGCGACCGCGTCGATCCTGGCGAGATCTCCGGCGACGGCGCCCTGGGCGTCGGTGGCGTCGGCGGGCAGAGTCGGAAGGGCGGTCGCGACGGCCGCGACGGCGGCCAGTTCGTGCTCGGTTCCGTCGTCGAGAGGGTGCCCGGTGAGCGAGCGCCAGATGGCGTCCAGGGCGAAGCGGCGCATCTCCCGTGCGACATCGAGGGTCTGCCCGGTACGGGCGTACTCGCTCCAGCGCCCGGCGGTGGTCCGGGCGGCCTCGACGATCCGCTGTTCGTAGCGGCGCATCCCGGTGCCGGTGAACTGGGACTGCAACAAGCGGCGTTGCTGCTTCCACGCCGCGCCGGTGGCGGCGAGGACACCGTCGCCGATCAGCAGCCGGGCGCGGTGGGAGCGCTTTACGTACCGGTCCGGGTGCCGGGCGAGCACGTGCTGGACCGCCTCCGGGTCGGTGACGACAACGGTGGGGGCCGGCCCGAGGCGGAACGCGGCGATTCCGCCCAACTGCTGGCGCACCTGGGACAGCAGGTCGACCAGTTCGCCTCCCCCCGAACGCCACCGCTCCACGAGCCCGGGCTCGGCTTCGGGAACCGGTCGCCCCGTTCCGGGAAGGTGGGGAAGGGAGTCGAGACTGGCTTCGGTGTCCATGGTTCCTCTCCTGGTCAACCGACGTCTGTGATCACGATGGCCTGGCACCACGGACTGTACGGGAGCGGGCGCATCCGGTGACAGGCCGTCCCCGGGCGGCCACCACAGAAGCGGGACGGCCGCTGGGCACCCCTGAGGAGGGGGCCGACGGCCGTCCGTTCGCGATGCCGGCGGGGCCGGGGCTCAGTGCCCGGCGCCTCCCTCGGGGCGCGCATGGCGCGGCAGGAGGAACGCGAGCAGGAAGGTCAGGGCGAGCATGCCGTCGACGATCCACAGCATCATCTTCATGACGGAACCGAAACCGCTCCGGAAGGCCGACGACGCGGTGGACTTGAGCGCTGCGGGTATCCGGGCTCCGGCCTGAGGCGAGGTCACGGCGGACCGCGTGTCCTTCTCCAGGCGCGTGCAGGACGCCGGGGTCGCGGCAGGATCCTTGGCGACGGCGCGGTCCGAGGCACAGGCACGCAGGTCCGTCACGATGCGGTCCCGAGCGGCGGGCGCGACGTGCGCGGCGGCCAACTGGTCCCGCAGACCGTCCGAGTGGTGGTCCACGGCGGTGGCGATCCCGCCGCCGAGCAGACCGAAGAACACGGTGCCGAGGACGGCCACGCCGAAGGCGCCGCCGAGCTGCTGCATCGCGGTCATCGTGCCGGACGCCGAACCCGTCTCGTGCTGCTCGACACTGGCGAGCACGATGTCGAAGAACGGCGCCATGAGCAGGCCCATGCCGATGCCGGTGACGAGCAGGGACGGCACGAGCTGCCAGGGGCCGACGCCGCTCCCCACCCTGTCGAGGGTCAGCCACACGCCGAACACACCGAGCGCCATGACCAGTGTGCCTGCCTGCAGTACGGCCCGTCCGAACCGGGCGACACCCTGGGCGATCCCGAAGCCGACGATCATGCCGCCCGACCAGGGCACCATCACCAGGCCGGCCTTGAGCGGCGAATAGCCCAGGCCGATCTGGGTGTAGAGGTTGAAGACCAGCATGAAGCCCTGCATGGTCGAGAAGAAGACCAGCCCGAGGGTCATGCCACCGCTGAACCCGCGCTTGCGGAAAAGGCTGGGGACGACCAGCGGGTCCCGGCCGTCCTTGCTGCGCCGCGACTCGTACTTGGCGAAGACGACGAACACGACCACCGCGGCGGCCATCATCGCGAACGTCCACACGGGCCAGTCGTACTCACGACCCTGGACGAGCGGGAAGATGATGAGCAGCGCGGCCAGCGAGACCAGGAGCATGCCGGGGATGTCGAGGCGCGGCTTGGTCTCGGACCGGCCCCTCGGCAGGTAGCGCAGGGCACCGAGGAAGGCCGCGGCGCCCAGCGGCAGGTTGATCAGGAAGATCATCCGCCAGCCGGTGCCGAAGTAGTCCGCGTCCACGAGCCAGCCCGCCAGGATCGGTCCGCACACCGCGGACAGTCCCATGACCGGGCCGAACATACCGAAGGCCTTCTGCGACTCCTTCGGCGGGAACATCTCCTTGATCATGCCGAGGCCCTGCGGCAGCATCACCGCGCCGAACAGGCCCTGTACGACGCGTGCGCCGATCAGTATCTCGGGCGACGCGGACATCGCGCACAGCAGCGAGCCCAGGGTGAAGCCGGCGGCCCCCACCAGGAACATCCGGCGGCGCCCGTGGATGTCCCCGAGCCGCCCTCCGGTGACGAGGCCGACGGCCATCGAGAGTGTGTACGCGGCGGCGAGCCACTGCAGGGTGGAGGCGCCGCCGCCGAGGTCGGCCCGCATGGAGGGACCGGCGATGTTCGTGACGACTGCGTCGAGGAGATCCATCACCTCGGCCGCGAGGATCACGAAGAGCGCAGCCCAGCGCCACCGGTACGGCGCTGGCGAGTCGGTGGGCGTCTCGACGGACGCGACACCGGTGGTGGACATCGGAACTCCTCGCACGTGGGCCGCGCCGCGGTGAGGACCCGCGGGCGCGGTGGGACGGATGGATGTGACGGCCGAACGCTGTTCACCATAACAGAACGGTGCTCACCGAGAGAACGGCGTTCATTAAGATATAGCGCAACCTTGGCGCCGAGACAAGATATATCGCGTTCTCGCGAGGGTGCCGCTCAGTGAAGGTGAACGGTGTTCTCCCAACGCCTAAACTGTTCTCATGACCGACCCGGCCTCGAGCACCCCGGCAACCCCTCCGCCGTCCCCCTGGGAGCGAGAACGCCCCGCCCGTGCCCGCGTCGCCCCCGCTCGCGCACCGCTGTCGCGCGAGCGGGTCGTCGAGGCAGCCTTCACCGTGCTGGACCGCCAGGGGCTCGACGGGCTGTCGATGCGTCAGGTCGCGGCCGAGCTGGGGGTCACGGTCTCCGCCCTCTACGCCCACGTCAGCTCCAAGGACGACCTCCTGGAACTGATGTACGCCCGGCTCTTCGACGGCTTCAAAATGCCCGAACCCGACCCGGAGCGGTGGCAGGAGCAGGTGCGGGACTACGCCCGCTCCGGACGGCGGCGCCTGCTGTCCCACCGGGACATGGCCAGGATCTCCATGGCTCACGTCCCCTTCACCGCCGAACTGCTGCCGCACGTCGAGGCGTTGCTCGCCGTCTTCCGTACCGCCGGACTGCCCGACCGCATCGCGGCGGAGGCCGGCGACCTCATCTCCACCTACATCGACGGGTTCGTCCTGGAGGAGGGCATGTGGCAGGACCGGGCCGGCCGGCACAGTGGTGAGGGTTCCTCCCTCGCCCGCCCCGACTGGCGTGAGATGGCCGAGGAGATGCAGAACTACTTCGCGTCCCTGCCCGAAGAGGACTTTCCCCATCTGCGCGCCCTGTCGGGGCTGATGGTGTCGGACTCCTCCGACGAACGGTTCGACATCGGGGTGGAGATCATCCTGCGCGGCCTGGCCAGCTACCTGCCGGACAGGGAAAAGGGTTGGTCGGGCTGATGATCGGGCTGTTGGCTTGCGGTTCACCGTGACCCCGCCCGAGGAGGTGAGACCCGTGAACGCCGTACACGTATGGGTGCTCCCCCTGGTCTTCACGGTCGGGCGACTGACGTAGGTGTCGCCGGGAGCGCCCCGACAACAAGGCACTCCCGAAAGGCAACACCCCATGCATTCTGTTCGGTTCACCGCGGAGACGACGTCGACCCCTGGTGCTGATGGGCCACGGCGGTGGCACGCACAAGAAGTGGCCGGCGATGACGGGCCGTGCGCACCTCCTCGTGACCGGCTGCGGCTTCCACGTCGCCTTCATCGACGCGCCCGGTCACGGCGACCGGCCGCGCACGGCGCACGACGAGCGGGAGATCGCCGCACTGTTCGAGGCGAGGGAGGCGGGCGAGCCGGAAGGCCCGATCGTCGTCCGCTGCAACGCCCACCTGGCGGAGCGCGCCGTCCCCGAGTGGCAGGCGACCCTGGACGCCCTCCAGGAACTTCCGGAGATCGGCGCCGAAGGACCGGTCGGCTACTTCGGCCTGAACATGGGCACCGCGATCGGGGTGCCGCTGACGGCGGCCGATCCCCGGATCACCGCCGCGGTCTTCGGTCTCCACTGGCCCGATGCCCTGGCCGGGACGGCGAAACGGATCACCGTCCCGGTCGAGTTCGTGCTCCAGTGGGACGACGAGCACATCCCGCGCGAGTCCGGTCTCGCGTTGTTCGACGCCTTCGCCTCGAAGGAGAAGACCTTGCACGCCAACTCGGGAAGGCACAAGGAGGCGCCCAGGTTCGAGGCCGACAGCGCGGTCCGGTTCTTCGCCCGGCACCTCGGCCGAGTGGCCGCCTCCCCGGCCTGACGTCAGCGGTGTCGGCGTCCGGCCCGCCGGTCGGGCGCCGCCACCGTGGCCCGCGTGAGGCCGCGCATCCAGCACCCTTCAGCCCATCGCTCGCACCGTCGCCAGGGCGAACACCGCGGTCACCCACGTCCACAGCACGGAGAGCGTGAGGTGGCCCGCCGTCCGCAGCCGGTGCCCCCGCCACAGCCGCGGTGAGAAGTAGGCGAACTCCATGACCCAGCGCAGTCCCCAGAACAGGGTCTGTCCGCACAGCAGGGCCGTCGGCAGCGGCGCGCCGCTCAGCAGCTCACGGGCGAACGCCAGCGGCAGCGCGCCGAGCAGCACGCAGATCAGGCCGATGAAGAACAGGTGCGCGTAGGAGACCTGACGGGTGAGCAGACTGCTGCCGCCGAGGTCGCCCGGCCAGCCCAGGACGCGCGGCAGGACGACGTGCAGCAGCCCCATGCCGACGAGGGCCAGACCGACCAGGCGCAACTGCACGGTCAGCGTGAGCAGTTGGTTCACCGGCACCCCTCGGCGAAGACGAACGCCGTGACCAGGCCTGCGATGCGGCGCTCGCCCGCCGGACGCAGCCCGGCGTGCGCGGCCAGCCGCAGCCACTCTCCGCGGGGGAAGAAGTGCCAGGCGCCCGGCCCGAAGACGGCCGTGTTCGCCCCGTCTAGCAGATGTTCCACCAGGACCAGGCGCCCGCCGGGGCGCAGCGCCCGAGCGCACTGCGCGAACAGCCGCTCTCTGTCCCGCGCCCGCCGCAGCTCGTGGGCGGCGAATATCAGGAAGACGGCATCCGCCATGGCCGGCTCCACGGGCAGCGCATCGACCCGGCCGGGCACGGCGTGCGGCGGCGGGGGCACCCTGCGCCGGGCGCGGCGCACCGACCCCTCGGTCATCACGGCCGGGTCGTAGAGGTCGACGGTGGTCTGCCGGGAGGCCGGCCAGCGGGCGGCCAGCGGGACACTCGCCTCGTCGAGGCCGGTGCCCACCACCACGTGTGCGGACGGCGCCTGCGGCAGCAGCGTGTCCAGCCAGTCGAAGTCGTACAGCTCGGAGCGGTCGTAGACGAGCCAGCTCGCGACCGTGGCGGAGGCGAGCAGACCGAACGCGGCGGCGGAGCCGGCCCGGGCCATGGTGCGCAGGGGCGGTGGCAGCCGGTGGGCGAGTGCGGCCGAGGCCGCCGCGGTGGCCAGACCGGCCGTGTACCGCGGCCAGTTGTAGGCGATCACGTCCCGGACGCCGGAGCGGCGGCTCATCGCTCACCACCGGTCTCGGTCCGGCGCAGGCCTCGCTCCCAGCCGTAGTCCAGGTCGGCGACGTGGAAGGCGTTGGCGAGGATCGGCCGCGTACCCGCGAACGGGGAGTGGTCGAAGAACGTCAGACGACGCACGTCCACCGCGACCGGCTGCGGGTCCCAGTGCGTGCGGAACGCCTTGATCACGATCATCGAGCGGGTCTGCGGCTCGTACTCGAAGGTGTACGGGAGCGGGCCCGCGAAGCGCCGGGCGGCGCGCGCGTCCGCGAACGGGCTGCCGGCGGGCAGCGGCGCCGGCGCGCTGCCGAGATCGGCCCGCACATGCAGATCTGCCCGACCGTCGGCGCTGTCCACCCGGAACTCCAGCGTGCCGGCCTCGACACGGGTGCTGATCCGGGCCAGGCGGTAGTGGTAGCGGGTCATCAGGTTGCCGCCGAGCACCATCACCCTGCTGTCGGTGTCGCTGCGCAGGATGCGCAGTCCGCGCATGACGCGGCCGCCCGGGGTGCGGAAGCGGGTGAAGACGCGGTAGCCGGTGAGCAGGTAGTCCGCCCCGAGACGGGCGGGCAGGACCGCCGGTCGCAGGGCGCGGGTGTCGACCAGCGCGGCCGCCACGAAGCCGTACTCCCCGTAGGTGTCCAGTTCCAGGCCCGGTGGCACCAGCGGGTGCAGCACCTCGCCGGGCAGCGCGTACGTCAGCACCAGCGAGTGCGCGAAGCGCGTGCGTATGGCCACGGGATGACGCTGCAGCAGATACCTCACGGCTCGATCCTCCGGTCCGGGGCCTCGCCCCCGAGGCGCATCACGCGTACCACACCCCACAACGCCGAGCGGTCCCGCGCCGCCCAGCCCGGCCCGTCCGGGCCCGGCTCACGGGCGCTGCGCAGCACCACCACTCCGCCGGGCCGCACCGCGTGGCGCACGGCCGCCCGCAGCCCCCGGGCGAAGTCGGGTCCGGGCCCGTCCAGCACGTTGGAGAGCGTCACCGCGTCATAGGCACCGCGCGGCGCCTGCTCCAGCGCGCGCACCACGTCGTCCCGGACCAGCCGGACACCCGGTGCCGAGGGCGGTGGGGTGCCCGGCGGCTCAGCCCCTGCCAACAGCCGCCACAGCCACGGATTGCGCGCATTGGGGTGCCTGCACACGGTCCGTTCGAGGCGCCGCCGCAACACCTCGTCGAAACGCGGCGGGACGACACCGGCGAAGGACGGGCGCAGGGCCACCGCCAGGGCTCCGCCGGGCCGCAGTGCGACCCGCATCAGCCGGCGCAGACCCGGGGTGTCCAACTCCTCCCGCCAGCGGCGGGCTTGCTCCTGCGGATCGTCGAGTGCCAGGAAGTCGAGCAGCTCCGTCCGTCGCCAGGCGGGCAGCAGCCGGGCCGCGGTGTCACGGCCCAGGCGCATGACCGCCTCGGCCGTTCCCTCGCGGGTCCCGCCGCCGGCCAGCCGCTCGCGCGCGTACGCGAGCTGCACCGGATTGACGTCCACGGCTGTCACGTCGTACCCCGCCGCATCCAGGGCTGCCGCCGTGTCGCCCGCCGAGGCGATGCACAGCACCCGTGCGCCCGACGGTGGGAGGACCGCCAGCTCGACACCCCAGTCCTCGTACATCCGCCCGAAGAGCAGGCGCGGACCGCCGAACCCGCCGAGCAGCCGACCACGCGCCCACGGTGTCCCGCTCACTCGGCCTCCGTCCACGTCACCAGCCAGATCAGCGCCAGGAAGGCCAGGTCCTGTGTCACGAGCCGCCCCGGCTCGTCGATCTGGTCGGCGCCGAAGAGCAGACCGCCCAGGTTGAACGCCACCACCAGCACGGTCTGCACGATCGCCGCCGCCCGCGCCCGCCGCCCGCTCAGCACCCACACGCCGATCGCGACCTCTGCCAGGCCGATCGCGAGGAGCGCCGCCGTCACCGCCCATTCCGGCAGGAACGGTACATCGCCCACGATCGCCCGCTGATCCGCCCGCCCTGGCCAGATCTTGCACCAGAACCCCTCGTAGAACCACACCAGGGCGATCGCCCACCGCGCCGCCCAGCCCCGCCATGTCTTGGTCACGCGGTGATCATGCCTGCTGCCCTCCCGCGCGCCACCTCCACCCCCTCATGAAGGACCCTGGTGGGACAGGAGGTAAGAGTCACTCGTCCGTGCGCGCCGCCGGGAGTTTGTGCCCGTACGCGAGCAGAAGAAGCTCCTGAGCGGGGCGCAGCACCTGAGTGCCCGTGCCGTACGACCACTCCAGGCCGGTGGCCCGCAGCTCGACACCGTCGAGGTTCGCCTTGAAGAAGCGGAGCGTTCGCGGCGCGACGGTGTCCAGGACGATCCACAGGCGCTCCTGGGGGACCCGCCGAGCGAGGCCGAGCGCGACGGTGATGTCCAGCCCGTGGATCACGTCGTGTCCGAGGGCCGCGGCCGGCCCGCCCACCGGTGGCTTCCAAGGGTGACGAGCGTTGTCCCGCAGCGCGGCGGCGAGTTCGTGCGGGGTGAGGGCGGCGGCGTCGCGACGTGCGAGACGTTCGGTCATCCGGCGCAGGCTGCCGCCCGCCCGGGCGAACTCCAGTGCCGTGCTGCCGAAGGAGTACCGGAACCCCACGCTCATGTGCGCCGCGACGTCCCGCACCCGCCACCCGTCGCACAAGGTGGGCGCATCCCATTGATCACCGGTCAGCCCGTCCAGTACGTCTGCCAACTCGCGCCGCTCGGCCGCGATCGAGGCACGGACATCCACCGGTGCTGCTTCCATGATCACCAGCGTCTCGGCTCGCCTGCCAGAAGTCCAAGACATGGTTGTGATCGCAACTAGCATCACCGCTTATGGAATTCCGTCAGCTGCTGTACTTTCTCGCCGTCGTCGAGGAGGCCAACCTCACCCGCGCTGCGTGGCGCGGAGCCTCGCTCTCGTAGAGCCGCTTCTCCATGAGTACCTCGTCGACGAGGCGGCGCAGCCGGCTCACGGTGTCCCAGACACCGACGGGTGAGATTGGCCCGCAGCCCGCTGCGAGGCATGCCGCCCTCCCCGCTAGCCGGATGTAGGTCCGCCGCGCCGTGCCGCGGCGGCGGACAGAGGACCGGAGGCGGTGTGCCGACCCGGGGTGATCTGCCGGGCGAAGGCCTGCATGGCCACCGGGCTGTTCGCCGGCAGGACGGCCATGAGCCCGCGGTCCTGAGCCTCCGCGATCGTCGCGGCGGCTTCGCTGCCCTCGGAGACGAAGGCCAGGCGGACGTGTCCGTCGCCGGAGCCCCGGCGGTCCACCGGGGCGACGGCGCCGTGGGTGCCGTCCGGCAGGGTCACCCAGAGCTGGAAGTCGTCGAACCGGACGAAGTCCGCGCCCTTAACGGGCCAGGGATAGTGGTGTTCACCGGGCACCTTGGGCAGGATCCCCTGGTGGTTCGCGTGACTCAGCGGTACGCAGGAGTTGAACAGGGAGTCGGTCCAGGCCTCGACCCCGTCGGCGTCCTTGACCGGCGTGCGCAGCAGCTTCTCGGCGCGCCCGTAGCCCAGTTCCGCCAGGGCGGGCAGGGTCAGCGGGAAGGCGTCGACCAGCTCGGCGGCCTCCTGGCGCAGCCGGTCGACCTTCTCCGGGTCGGCGCAGAACTGCATGCTCCACTCGATGCCTACGCGGGCGCGGTACATCAGCCAGCGGTCGCGTCCCCTGACCCAGAGGCTGCCGCCGTGGTGCATCTCCCAGTGCTCGGAACCGTTCGGTCCCGCCCCCGGATCGACGGGCCTGGGCCCGTAGGGCAGGTCCAGGTCGTCCATGCCGCGCAGGATCGCGTGGGCCGCCTTCTTGGCGGCGACGAAGTGCGACGATTCAAACCGCTTCGGATGTTTGACGAGGCGGATGTTCCAGGGATGGTTCTCGGATTCGAAGCCGCCCGGCTGAAGTTCGGTGTGAGTCATGGCTGTTCCTCGGCCGGCCCCACGGCCCGGTCACCGGCTCGCGGGGCGGTGTTCCCCTGAGTCCATCGTGCGCCTCGAACGGGTCGGCCGCGAGTCGAGCGGAGGCATCGTCAGATCTCGACGAGGACGGCTTGCGACGGCTGTTCTCTCTTCAAGAAACCCGGTGCTTCGAGAAACCCGCCTGCGTGTCCGGTCCCGTCATCGGGCCGACCGGGGTGGTGCCAGGCGTCCCGCGCGGGCAGGGTGGCGATGTGATGACCGAGTACCGACACGGCGTAGTCCGGGCCGCCGGACAGGATGCCGGCGATGACCAAGGCGGTGAAGGCACCGCTGCCCACGAGAAGGAGCAGCCCGAAGAGGAACAGCATCGGTGAGTTCGGGCCCGAGCGTCAGGAGCGGTCGGGCAGGAGCGGGCGCGGCCGATCGGGGTCGGTGACCCCGAGAACCGTCACAGGCGGCGTCGCCGCGCGGCACGGCCGGCCATGGCGCCGGCGGCCGCTGCGAGTGACGTGAGGGCGAGCGCGTCGTGGTGCCGCGAGGCCCACGCCTGCACCGCATGTGCCCTGGCCCTCTCGTCGAACCGCCCATGGGTGCCGAAGTCCCTTCCATGAGAGCCGTCCAGTGGCTGCCACAGGTTGTGGCGACTGCCGGGCTGCTTCGGCTCGTCCGTCTGCTGCGAGGCGTAGCCCGTGCGCGCCAGGTAGCGGTCGAGCAGCCCAGGAGCCACGGCGTTGGCGATCAGTGTGGCCACCGTGCTCCCGCCGACCCAGTACTCCCGACGGCGTGGATGATCGGCCGCGAAGACGATGGCACGGGCGGCCACCTCAGGCTGGTAGATCGGTGGAACGGGCTGCGGCTGCCACCGCATCCGGGCCAGCGACCAGTCGAACTGCGGTGTGTTGACGGCCGGCAGCTGGACCATCGTGACCGACACCCTGCTGCCGTGGTGCAGCAGTTCGCAGCGCAGCGCTTCGTTCCAGCCCTGGACAGCGTGCTTGGCGCCGCAGTACGCGGACTGCAGCGGGATGCCGCGATAGGCGAGCGCCGATCCGACCTGCACGACGGTGCCGTGGTCGCGCGGTAGCATCCGGCGCAGCGCGGCCTGAGTGCCGTAGACGTAACCGAGGTAGCAGACCTCGGTGACGCGGCGGAACTCTTCGGGCCGGATGTCGGTGAACTCCGCGAACACGGTGGTGAAGGCGTCGTTGACCCAGATGTCGATCGGGCCCAGCTCGTGCTCGGCATGTGCCGCCGCGGCCTCCACCGCACGGGAGTCGGCCACGTCCACGGCCAAGGGCAGCGCCGTACCGCCGGCCGCACGTACCTCGTCGGCCACCGCGTCGAGCCCGGTCCGGCCGCGCGCCACGAGCGCGACACGGTCTCCGCGCGCCGCGAACGCCCGGGCGCAGGCGCGGCCTATGCCTCCGCTCGCTCCGGTGACCACGACCACCTGCGAGTCGTGCGGTGCGCGACGGGATGTCCGGAACATGAGCGTTGCCTCCGTGATGGCGTGCGGTCAGAAGCGGGTGCCGGTTCGGCGTGGCGGAGCAGTACGCCCACGCCCTCGTTCAGCCTCACCTGCTGCTCGGGCACGAGGACGAGCTCGGCCCGGGTGCCGACAAGGGCGCGGGTGAGCACCGCGTCGGCACGCTCCTCACGGACGTCCTGGAGGCCGTAGGAGCGCAGTTCCTGTTCTGTGAGGGCCAGTTGGCCGGGTTCCGGGCCGGCCCGCAGGCGGAGCGGCGACTCGGGGTGGTGGTTGAGGAAGAGGGCCTTGACCCGACCGCGTTGCAGAGTCTCATGCTCCGCTCCCGAGCGCGCGTCCACACCGAAAGGCGTCGGGTAAGGCCCGCGATCACCTCCCGTCGCCTCGCGTGAGGTCGGCCAGGCGCTGTTCTGCCCTCTTCAGGGAGCGCCGGCAGCGACTCAGCCCCTTCCAAGGGTCGCCGTACGTGTCCAGGCGCTCGGGGAGGGTGCGCAGCGTCCACCGCCGCGGACCCAGCCCCGGCTCGTCGAGTTCCTCCCAGCCCAGCGGAGTGGCGACCGGAGCGTGCGGGCGGGCGCGTACGGCGTAGGGGGCGACCGAGGTCTGCGCGTAGGCGTTGCGCTGGGTGTCCAGGTACAGACGGCCCTGGCGCCTGTTCTTGCGCGGCTCGGTGGTCAGCCGGTCGTTGTGGCGTTCGGCGAGCGTGTCGGCGACGCGCCGGGCGAAGTGCCGCGCGGTGTCGAAGTCGGTGCGCCGGTCGAGCAGGACCAGCAGATGCAGGCCGCGGGATCCGGTGGTCATCGGCGCGGGGCGCAGACCGAGTTCGGTGAGCAGGTCACCCAGCCGACGGGCACTCCACCGTACGGTCTCGAACGCGTCGCCGCCGCCGTCGGGAGGGTCGAGGTCGAACACCAGGCGGTCCGGACAGTCGAGGCAGTTCGCGGGACTCAGCCACGGGTGCGGCGTGACGCACGCCTGGTTGGCCAGGTAGACCAGGCCGGCCGTGTCGTCGCAGACCGCCATGGTGAGGCTGCCGCCCTCCTTGGGCACCCGAACGGTACGGATCCAGTCGGGGAAGTAGTCCGGAACGTCCTTGTGGAAGAAGGACCTTCCCCGGTACCCGTCGGGATGGCGTTCCATCACCAGCGGACGGTTCCTCAGGTGCGTCAGCATCGGGCGCGCCACGGTCCGGTAGTAGTCGATCAGCTCGGCCTTGGTGATTCCATCGTCCGGGAACAGCTCCTTGTCGGGGTTGGACAACGGCACGCGCCGGCCGCCGACCCGGATCGCGTCCTTCGTCTTCGCTCGGGCACTCATGAGCCAGCACTTCCTCGCCTTCTCGCGGGAGGCCCGGACAGCAACGCGGCGTGCTCGTAACCTCGGCACACCGCCGGTCACGATGACGGGTACCCGTGCCGGCACGGCTGTACCGTGCGGGTTCCCGCCTCGGCGCGGTGTCGTCACCGGGCCCGGGCCGGGGCCCTGATGCACGAGCGCGGTCGTGGACGGACCGTCCCATCCGGTCGCTGAGCGTGACCGACTCGGCACGCCATGACTCATGCCGGATAAGACCGTATTCTCGTCAATGCCGGGTTTGGGTAAATTGCCACTGATGCGAGTGTGAGCGAGGCGAGGCGAGGCGAGGCGTGGTGCGGTCCGGCGGCGAACCGACGCCCAGGCGGCGTGCGAGCGACGGGGCAGGGCCCGCACGTACCCGTGAGCGGTTCCTGCAGGGGGAGGCGGTGGAGGAAGGCGTACGGTCGCCGATCCTGGGTTCCTGGCAGCGCTCCCGGTCCCTGGGCCTTTCGCCGGACCAGGCCGACCTTCCCTACCGAACGGATTTCGATCCGGACAGCAGGCTCGTCCACGCGGCCGTACCGGTGCTCGACCGGTTGCAGTCCAGATTCGCCGGCAGCCAGATGAACATTTCCGTGGCCGACGCGCGCGGTATCGTCCTCCTGCGCCGCTTCGGCGACGCGTCCATGGCCAGAACCCTCCCCGCGATCCAGCGCGTCCCGGGATTCGTGTTCGCCGAGCGGTACGCCGGAACCAACGGCATCGGTCTCGCGCTGGCGGAGCGTCAACTCATCAGGGTCTACGGCGCCGAGCACTTCGCCGAGCGCGCCCAGGGCAACGCCTGCCGTGCGCTGCCCGTCCGCGACCCGCTCAGCGGGCGCATCGAAGGCGTCCTGTGCTTCGGCTATCCGCGCGGCGCCGAGGATCCGGCGCTCGCCGGCGTGATCCGCAAGGCGGCCGAGGCCGTCGAACGGCGGCTGCTCGGGCAGAGCTCCGTGCGTGAGCGTGCGCTGCTGCGGTCGTACCTGGCCGCCCGGGCCGATGCCGCCGCGGGCCCGCACCACCGCATCGGCGTCGACGAGCTGGCCCCCGAGCTGCACCCCGGTGACCGGGCCGTTCTCCTGGACAAGGCCACCGAGCTGATCTCCTGCGCACAGCGGGGCGCCGTGGACCTGCGCCTGTCCGACGGCCGACGGGTCACGCTCGTGAGCCGGCCGACGACGAGCGCCTCCGGGGTGGAGGGCATCGCCGTCGAAGCCGTCCTGACCGGCCCCGCACCCCGGCCGCCCGGCGCCGTCCCGAGCCGAGCCAGCGAGGCTGCCGGCAACGCGCAGCTCGCCGCCCTGCCCCTCCTCCGGCCGCCCCGAAACCGTTCTGTCCTCCTCGTGCCGGACCGTCTCCACGTCGGCCCGATGCCCGGTCTCCGCGCCGGAGCCGCGCCGGTCCAGGGCGGCGCGAGCCGGGAGCGGACCTACCCCGCAGCCCCCGCCGTGGCGCCGGACCTTCCCGCGGACTCCCGGCCGCTGGCGAGCGGGCTCGTGCTGGTGGGGGAGCCGTCCGTGGGGGAGTACGCCCTGGCCGCGCGCCGCCGCCTGGAGCTGCTCTCCGAGGCCAGCGCCCGCATCGGCACGACCCTGGACGTGCGCCGCACGGCCGAGGAACTCGCCGAGACGGCGATTCCACGACTCGCCGACTTCGTCACGATCGACCTGCCCGCGTCCGTGCTGCGCGGCGAGGAGTCCACCGACCCCCTCGCCGAGCTGCGGCGTACGGTGGTCCGCGGCATCCGCGACGACCTTCCCTTCAGCCCGGTCGGCAAGCGGATCGACTTCGGTCCGACCACTCCGCAGCTGCGGTGCCTGGTCAGCGGGCAGGCGGTGCTGGAACCGGACCTGAAGGTCGCCGCGGGCTGGCTCGCCCAGGATCCCGAGCTCACCGAACAGCTGCTGGCGGCCGTCCACTCCCTCATCACCGTCCCCCTGGTCGCCCGCGGCGTCGTCCTGGGCGTCGCCAGCTTCTACCGCTCGAGGGACCCCGCCCCCTTCGGTGACGACGACCGCTCGCTGGCCCAGGAGCTCGCCTCGCGCGCCGCCCTGTCCATGGACAACGCCCGCCAGTACACCCACGAACGCGCGATGGTCCTGGCCCTGCAGCGCAGCCTGCTCCCGCACGGTCTGCCCGATCTGGACGCCGTCGAGGTCGCCCACCGCTACCTGCCCGCCGAGTCCGACGTGGGCGGGGACTGGTACGACGTCATCCCCCTCTCCGGCACGCGCGTCGGCCTCCTCGTCGGTGACGTCGTGGGCCACGGCATGCTGTCCGCCGCCACCATGGGGCGACTGCGCACCGCCGCACGCAGCTTCGCCGAACTCGACTTCCCCCCGGACGAGGTCCTCGCCCATCTCGACAACGTCGTGGGGCGCCTCGACCGGGAGGATCCCGACGCCGAGGGCTTCGGCATCATCGGAGCGACCTGTCTGTACGCCGTCTACGACCCGACCACGCAACAGTGCGCCATGGCCCGCGCCGGCCACCCCCCGCCCGCACTCGTCGGCCCCGACGGCGCCGTCTCGTTCCCCGACCTGCCCGCCGGGCCCCCGCTCGGCCTCGGCGGCCAGCCCTTCGAGACGGCCGAGATCCACCTGCCGGAGGACAGTCAGCTGGTGCTGTACACCGACGGACTGATCGAGGGCCGGGACCGCGACGTCGACGAGGTGCTCGACCACCTCTGCGGCGCCCTGGCGCACCCCGAGCACACACCCGACGAGGCCTGCCAGACCGTGCTGGATCTCGTGGCGCCCGACCACCCGCACGACGACATCGCGTTGCTGGTCGCCCGTACCCACGCCGTGGACCGGAACCGGATCGCCACCTGGGACCTGGCCGCCGACCCGGCTCTCGTCGGCGAGGTCCGCGCGAACGCCGTACGACAGCTCGCCGACTGGGGACTCGACGAGACCGCGTTCGCCGCGGAACTGATCCTCAGCGAGCTGGTCACGAACGCCGTCCGCCACGGTGCCGGGCCCATCCGGGTACGGCTGCTGCACGCCCACCACCTGATCTGCGAGGTCTCCGACACCAGCAACACCGCCCCGCACCTGCGCCGGGCGGCCAGCACCGACGAGGGTGGCCGCGGTCTGTTCCTCGTGGCGCAGCTGTCGCAGAGCTGGGGCACGCGCTACACCACCCAGGGCAAGGTCATCTGGGCCGAATGCGCGCTGGACGCGGCCTGACGGTCGACTGACCCGAAATTCTCGGTTTTGCCCCGTTAGTATCCTTTGTGTATACGAGATGAACCAGCCAGGTCGAATCTCCGGAGATGTCCGTGCACGACGCTCCACCCCTGGTCCGTGTCCGCGGGCTCGGCAAGCGCTTCGGCGGAACCCTCGCGCTGGCCGGGGTCGACCTCGACGTCCAGGCTGGCAGCGTCCTCGCCCTCCTCGGCCCCAACGGCGCCGGAAAGTCCACCCTCATCAAGGTGCTCGCGGGCGTCCACCACGCCGACACGGGGCAGATCACCGTGGCCGGACACCCGCTCGGCACGCGGGAGGCCTCCCGCAGCATGTCCTTCATTCACCAGGACCTCGGCCTGGTGGAGTGGATGACGGTCGCCGAGAACATCGCACTGAGCACCGGATACCCCCGCCGCGCCGGACTGATCTCCTGGCGGCGCACCAGGGAGCAGTGCACCGAAGCCCTGCGGATCGTCGCGGCACATCTCGACCCGGACACGACCGTCGCCCGACTGGCCCCCGCCGAACGCTCGTTGGTCGCCATCGCCCGAGCCCTCGCCGCCCGGGCGAAGCTCATCGTCCTCGACGAACCGACCGCCCGTCTCCCCGCGGTGGACTGCGCCCGGCTCTTCGGCGTCCTGCACGCCCTGCGCGACCGAGGGCACGGCATCCTCTACGTCACCCACCGCCTCGACGAGGTGTACGAAGTTGCCGACACCTTCGCCGTCCTGCGCGACGGCCGCCTGGTCAGCCACGGCCCGGTGGCCGGCCACAGCCCCGCGCGCCTGGTGCGCGACATCGTCGGTGCGGAACCGACCGACTTCCACCCCACCGGGGTCCGTGCCGGCGGTCCCGCCGTCCTCACCCTCGACCGCGTCCGCGCCCCTGGAGTGGGACCGGTCAGCCTGGAACTCGCGGTCGGCGAAGTCCTGGGCCTGGTCGGACTGACGGGAGCCGGACACACGGACCTGGGCCGGGCCCTCGCCGGAGCCCGGCCCCTCCTCGCCGGGCAGGTACTCCTCGGTGGCCGGCCCTACCACCCCCGCACCGTCGCGGACGCCGTGCGCCTCGGCGTCGGCCTCGTCTCCGCCGACCGGCAACGGGAGGGCTGCGCCGCCGAACTGACGGTACGGGAGAACCTGCTGGCCAACCCCCGTGCGGCGGGCCGGCCGGCGCTGCGCTGGATCGGCCCCGGCCAGGAACGTGCCCACGCCACCGCCCTCATCGACCGCTTCTCGGTGCGTCCCCGCGACAGCGAGGCCCCCATCGCCGTCCTGTCCGGCGGCAACCAGCAGAAGGTCATGGTCGGCCGGTGGCTGCGCGGGGACCTGCGTCTGCTGATCCTCGAGGAGCCGACGGCGAGCGTGGACATCGGCGCCCGGACCACCATCTACCGCCTGCTCGACCAAGCCCTCGCCGCCGGCCTCGGTGCCCTGCTCGTCTCCACCGACTTCGAGGAGGTCACCCGTGTGTGCGGACGCGCCCTGGTCTTCGTCCGCGGAGCCCTGACGGCCGAGCTGAGCGGTGCGGGCCTGACGGTCTCCGGGCTCACCCGAGCCGCCTGCGCCCTGCCCGAGTCCGGAACCACGACCACCTCGTGACCGCCTCGCCGTCCCCGCCCCGACCGCCCCGGCACCGACCGGGCGGCCACCTCGTCGGCGCCTACGGCCTCCTGGTCCTGACGGCCCTGCTCTTCCTGGTCTTCTCCCTCGCCCTGCCCCGCACCTTCCCCACCCGGGAGACCATCGACTCGATCCTGTCCACCCAGTCGATCCCGGCCATCCTCGCGCTCGCCGCCATGGTCCCCATCGTGACCCGGGCGTTCGACCTCTCCATCGGCTACGGCCTCGGTCTCGCGCACGTCATGGTGCTTCAGCTGATCGTCGACGAACGCTGGCCGTGGCCGATCGCCTGCCTCGCGGTACTCGTGGGAGCGGGCGCCGTGGGCGTACTCAACGGCGTCATCGTCGAGTTCGGGCAGATCGACTCCTTCATCGCCACGCTCGGAACGGGCAGCATGCTGTACGCCGTGACCGGATGGGTCACCGGCGGTGCCCGCATCGTCCCCGGCCCCCAGGGACTCCCCGCAGCCTTCACCGACCTCTACGACTCCACGTTCCTCGGCCTGCCCGTTCCCGCCTTCTACGTGCTGGCCCTCGGAGCCGTCCTCTGGCTGGTCCTGGAGCGGTTGCCGCTCGGCCGCGGTCTGTACGTCGTCGGGTCCAATCCGCGCGCCGCCGACCTGCTCGGCATCCCGACCCGCAAGTACACCGTCTACGCCTTCACCGCGTCGGGGCTGATCACCGGCTTCGCCGGGGTCATGCTCGCGGCGCAGCTGCAGGTCGGCAACCCGAGCGTCGGACTGGACTACCTGCTGCCCGCCTTCGCCGGCGCCCTCCTCGGCTCCACCGCCGTCAAACCCGGCCGCCCCAACGCCCTGGGCACGCTCGTCGCCGTCGCCGTCCTGGCCGTCGGCCTCGCCGGCATCGCCCAGCTGGGCGGCGACTTCTGGACGACCCCGCTGTTCTACGGCGGCACCCTGCTCCTCGCCGTCGGCCTGGCGGGCTACTCCGCTCGCCGCCGCCTGCGCACCGGCGCCGCGGCCGCCGGCGACCTGCCCTCCGCGCCACCCCCACCCCCGTGATCGCGCCGCTTCTTCGAGGAGTTCCCGTGCACGGCACCCGCAAGGCCGACCGCGGCCTCGTCAAGGCCCGGTACACCGCCGCAGCCCTGCTGGCAGCGGCGGCGACCACCCTCGCCGGCTGCGACCGCGGCTCCTCGGACGTCCAGCAAGGCTCCACCACCGGCCCGGTCGGCTGCCCCGCGGTCCACGCCAAGGCCCGGGCCGCGGCCGAACAGGCGGAGAAGACGGACATGCCCTGGGGCGGCCCCACGAACGGTCCCAGGGCGGTGTCCGGCAAGAACATCGTCTTCGTCGCCCAGACCATGACCAATCCCGGAGTCGCGGGCGCAGCGAAGGGCGTACGGGAAGCCGCGCGCGTCATCGGCTGGAAGGTCCGGGTGATCGACGGCGGAGGCACCCCCGCCGGCATCCAGGCGGCCATGAGCCAGGCCGTGACCCTCAAGCCCTCGGGCATCGTCGTCGGGGGCTTCGACCCCAACTCGTCCTCCCAGCAGGTCGCCCAGGCCGACGCCCGAGGCATTCCACTGGTCGGCTGGCACGCGCTCGCCGTCCCCGGCCCCAGTAGCCGCCCCCCGCTCTTCACCAATGTCACGACCCGGGTCGAGGACGTGGCGGCCATCAGCGCACAGTGGATCATCGCGGACTCCGACGGCCGCGCCGGGGTCGTGCTCATCACCGACGCCTCGATCCCGTTCGCCAAGGACAAGTCCGAGCTGATCCGCAAGGAACTCGCCACCTGCCCGAGCGTGCGGCTGCTCGCGTACGAGAACATCCCCATCGCGGACGCGAGCAGCCGTACCCCGCGGGAGATCTCGTCCCTGCTCTCCCGCTTCCGGAACAGGTGGACCCACTCCGTCGCCATCAACGACCTGTACTTCGCCGATGCCGCCCCGGCTTTCCGAGCCGCCGGCCGCAAGGGCTCCGGCCCGCCCTTCAACATCGGCGCCGGCGACGGCGACCCGTCCGCCTTCCAGCGCGTCGAGACCCGGCAGTATCAGGCGGCCACGGTTCCCGAGCCGCTGTCCCTGCAGGGCTGGCAGATCATCGACGAGTTCAACCGCGCCTACTCGGGCCGGCCCGCCAGCGGCTACGTCGCCCCCGTGCACCTGGCCACCGCCGCCAACACCGACGCCACCACGACCTGGGACCCACCGGGCTACCGGGCCGGCTACCGAAGGATCTGGGGCCGGTGACCGATGCCCCTGCTCGACCGGGCTGTCACTCCGACTCCGACTCCGTCACCGTCCGGTACTCCCCGTGGCGCGCATCGGGATGCGCGTGCCCGCGGACGCCTTCCTGGGCTCACTCGCCGGAGACACCTCTCCGGTGCGGGCCTTCACCTCTGCTCGGCGCCGAGATCGTCCTCGAGGAGATCGTCCTTGCGTGGAGCTCGCCGAGAGAGGGCCGGACCAGCCGTACATGACGGCTGGTCCGACCTCCTGGACGGGTCGGGCTACCCGCCGCCGGTCACTGCGCCGGGAGCTGCCACCACGCGGCCGACGCGTCGCGCAGGGTGTTGGTGCCGCAGTGCACCTCGCCCATGCCGAGGTGGTACGTGTAGTAGTCGTCGATGTACGACACCTTCAGGCCGGCCTGCCGGTACGTGGCGTTGACCGCCTCCGTGAAGATGTCCTTGCCGTCGATGACGGGTCCCCACTGGCGCGGGGCCAGGTAGCGGTCGCGGCCGAGTAGCACGCCGTTGACCGCTCCGGGGACGTACGCGCTGGTCGTCACCGTCGCGGGGGCCGCCGTACGAGAACCGGACCCCTTCCGGGCGAGCGCCTTCTGCCGGCCGTGCTCCTCAAGCGTGCCCGCGAGGGCGGAACCGGCACCCATGCGCGTCAGATGGGGCACGGGGACGGCCCGCCCGCGGCCGGCCGACGCCTCCGAGTCGCGCGTGTACAGGGCGGGTACCCGGACGATCTCGTCGTCGGTGATCCCGGTCTCCCGCTTCAGGGTCTCCAGGTTGGCCGCGATGCGCTTCGCCGCCATCTCGTTGTCGGCCACCAGGTGCCGGGAGGCGAGCGCCTGGTCGATGGTCTCCTTCGGCGCCGGTTCGCCGCTCAGGCCCGGGACGGAGAACATCTTCGTCCTGCCGTGGCCGTCGCGCTGGGCGTCGCGCAGCAGCCGCAGCCCGGCCTTCGGGTCGGCGACGCCGATCCGCCAGCCGCGCGGGGTGTCGGCCGGCAGGAACTGCACGAACTCGTCGACGTGGCCGACGCTCAGCCAGGAGGTGTCCAGCAGCAGCGGGTCCTGCAGGCCCTGCGACCTGAGCAGCGTGCGCATCGCCTTCGACGGGCGCGCCCCGCTGTCCTTGCGCTCACCCATGATGATGCGTCCCGCCGGGAACGAGCGCCCGCCGTGCGCGTAGGGCGGGATGGTCTCCAGGTTGCCCATGGAGTTGAGCGACCAGTCGTCCGGGCGGGCCCGGTCGGTGACCTGGACGACGCCGATGTTCCGGCCGCGCACCTTCTCGAACAGCTCCCGGCCCGCCTCCCGGTCCAGCTGGGCGGAGCGCAGCATCACCCGCATCACCTGCCGTCGGCCGTCCGGACCGGTCATGCCGACGTAGGCCGGCTCCACGAAGTCCTGGGCCCACGGATCCCCGTACTTGTCGAAGGTGACCAGCGGCCTGGTGATGCCGGCCTTCGTGACCTCCTTCGCCAGGTCCTTGACGAACTTCCGCTGCAGGCGCCCGTACTCGCCCCCGCCCCGGACCCTGGTGACCATCACCTGCTGGGCGTCCTGGAGGTGATGCTGCGTCAGGAGCGGTGCGACCCGCAGGGTGACCGAGTCGGAGGTGGACCCGCCGGCGGACGTCACCGTCAGGCGGATCACCGCACGGCCGTCCCACTTCGCGCTGTCCCGGATCACGTCGGTGGCCTCGACGCCGAACTCCACGCCGGAGCGCAGCTCGGCCGCGGTGAGCCGGGTCCGGGGCGTGACCAGGACCCAGTCGCCGGAACGCTTCAGGAAGACGTGGGTGTGCTTGGCTCCCGTGGTGATCTTCAGGCTGCCCTTGGCGTCCGCCGGAAGGTCCGGCAGGGGGACGGAGCGGACCCGGGCGAGGTCGGCGGCGTCCGCGGTGCCGTTGACCTTCTTGTCGGCGGCGTCGTTGCACGCGGCCAGCGCGGCGTCGGACAACTGTCTGCCGCCGGGACCGGTGACCGGGCACCGCTTGGTGTCGTCGTCGAGGTTGGGCAGATAGACCGCTCCGCGTCCGACGGACCAGGAGTCCTCACCCGTCTCGTCGGTGCTGCCGGTGATGTCGACCTGGCCGTCACGGTTCACGTCCGCCCGCAGATCGGCGCGGGACTGCGGCACGGAGGCGGTGGCACTCGGTGCGGCCAGTACGGTTCCGGCCGCGGCGAGGGCGAGGATGACGGGTCCGGCGGGGTGCAGGCGTATGCGTGCACGTGAACGCACAGCGTGTTCCTCTCCATTGGGGGGTTTCGCTGTGCAAGAGGAGGAATACGGGCTGTGCGTTCACTGTGCGACGCCTGCATGGCCGAACAGCGGCGGCCCGCCACGCGTTCGGTGCGTGACGGGCCGCCGGCTTGTCCGGATGTGCCGCTACGGTCCCGAGCGGCGGTCCGGTGCCTCGGAGGTGGACTTGTCCTTGCGGGGCAGGGCGATCATCTGTTCGTCGTCGAGGATGTGGTCGCCGTAGAGGTCCTGCAGCCAGTTGGTCTGGTAGATGGTGTCGAGGTAGCGCTCGCCGAGGTCGGGCGCGATGGCCACCGCGGTGAGGCCCTGTGCGTCCTGCTGGGACAGCCAGTCCGTCGCGCCGCTGACCACCGTCCCCGTGGAGCCGCCGAACAGGAAGCCGCGTCTGGCCATGCGGTGACAGGTGCGGATGGTGTCCGCCTCCTCCACCCGGATGACCTCGTCCACGAAGGACTCGTCGAGCAGCGGGGGAACCATGCTCATGCCCAGCCCGGGGATCATCCGGCGGCCCGGTTTGCCGCCGAAGGCCACCGAACCCACGCTGTCGACGGCGACGATCCGCACCGGCCGGTGCCACTGCCGGAAGTAGCGGGCACAGCCCATCAGGGTCCCGGCGGTGCCCGCCCCGACGAACAGCACGTCCAGGCGCGGGAAGTGAGTGGCGATCTCCGGTGCGGTCGTGCGGTAGTGCGCCCGCCAGTTGCCCGCGTTGGTGTACTGGCTGAGCCACACGTACCGGTTGTCGGACGCGCACAGCGCGCGGACGTACTCGATCCGGGTGCCGAGGAAGCCGCCGTTCGCGTCCAGGTCGGCCACGACGTGCACCTGGCTGCCGAGCGCCTCCATCAGCAGCCGCGTCGACAGGTTGCAGCGGGAGTCGGTGACACACAGGAACCGGTAGCCCTTGCTCGCGGCGATCATGCTGAGCGCCACGCCCAGGTTTCCTGAGGACGACTCGACGAGGATGGAATCCGGCGTCAGGATTCCGTCCCGCTCGGCGCTCTCCACCATCTCGTTCGCGGCCTTCAGCTTGATGGAGCCGGCGAAGTTGAAGCCCTCGCACTTCAGGTAGAGGGGGCATCCGAAGATCGACTCGAGGTCGACAAAGAGACAGCCTTCGTTGAAGTCATGGGGGGCGGATACTACGGGCACGGTAGGCCTCCTGGTGCCAGGGCTGAGGACAACGCCTCAGCCGTGCCGGCGCAGGTCGTGGAAGAAGTCATCGATGAGGCGGAGGTCGCCCGCCCCGGCTGCTTCGTCGTAGACGTACTTGCCGACGGCGAGATCGAGCACGCCGAGTCCGAAGGGCGAGAAGATCACCGGGCGGTCGTGCGGCGGGGCGGCCCGTCCGAGCATCACGTCGTTGAGGGTGCCGTTCAGGAAGTCGCGGTTGCCGGTGCGCTGCTCGACCAGGTGGGGGGACGTGTCGGCCTTCAGGCAGTGCTCGACGTCGTCCACGAAGTTCGCGGAGGCGAGCAGGACCTCGGGGGAGAGGTCGCGCAGGGAGATGTGCAGCACCAGCGGGTTGTGCTCGAACCAGGCCGGGGAGGTGACGTGAGGCTCACCGGCGATGGTGGCGAAGACCACGAGGTCGCTGGAGCGGATGAGGTCCTCGGCGTTGTCGTGGACGACGATCTCGGCGCTGGTCCCGGTCTGCCGCAGGTAGCCGCAGAACCCGGCGGTGCTCTCGGCGGACAGGTCGTGCACGCCGATCGTGTCGAACGTCCAGTCGGTGCCCGTCAGGAAACTGTGGATGTAGCGGGCGATCAGCCCGGTGCCGAAGAAGCCGATCCGGGTGGGGCGGGGCCGGTCGCGGCTGAGCCAGTCGGCGGCCAGCGCGGCGGACGCCGCGGTCCGGGTCGCGCTGATGATGGAGCTCTCCAGACAGGCGAACGGGTAGCCCGTCTCGGGGTCGTTGAGGATGAGGACCGCGGAGGCCCGGGGCAGCCCGGCACTCACGTTGTCCGGAAAACTGGAGATCCACTTCACCCCGTCCACGTGCACCGGCCCGCCGATGGAGGCGGGCAGCGCGATGATCCGCGCGGTGGGGCGGTCGGGGAAGCGCAGGAAGTACGAGGGCGGGTTGACCGAGTCCCCGGCGCCGTGCAGCCGGTAGGCGGCCTCGACCAGCTCCACGATCTGCTTCTCGCGCCCGGTGAGTGCCTGCTGTACCTGCGTACCGGAGATCACCGCGAACGTCGGCACCGAGACCCCGTCAGGTGGGGTCCGCCGGGTGGCGGTGGACGTCAGTTGGGTCATCGCTCGCTCGCCTCCGAGGTCGGCCAGCAGTCGGCCAGGCGGCGCGGCTCGGCCATGCCGACCAGGACCTGCCGCTCTCCGGTGAAGGGCTCTCTGCTGTGGGCGGTGCGCAGGTTGTCGACGAGCATCAGGTCGCCGGCCTGCCAGGGTTCGCGCCGGGTGTGCTGTTCGTAGGTGGTGTTGAGCAGCTGGACGACGTCCTCGCCGATCGGGGTGCCGTCTCCGTAGCGGGTGTTGAACGGCAGTCCGTCCGCGCCGTACACGTCCACCAGGTACTCGCGCACCTCCGGGGCCAGCGTCCACTCGTTGAGGAAGGCGATCTGGTTGAACCAGCAGCGCCTGCCGGTGAGCGGGTGTCGCACGATCGCGCTGCGGCGCTGCTCGGTGCGCAGGGAGCCGTCGGGCTGCCAGGCGAAGTCGATGGCGTGGGCGCGGCAGTAGCGCTCGACCTCGGCGTGGTCGTCGGTGCCGAACGACTCCGTCAGGGTGGCGCCGATCTCGTCGTTGTAGGCGCGGGTCAGCAGCCAGCCCTCACGCTCGAACCGTTCCGTCAGCGTGGTGGGCAGCGCCTGGAGCACCTCTTCCGCGTCGGCCACCGCGGTCGCCCCGCCCTCGCTGGGCGCGGTCGGACACGCGAACAGCATCAGGCCGGGAACCTCCAGCCGGTAGCTCAGTTCGTGGTGCATGCACATCGGCTGGTTGGCCGGCCAGGTCGTGGAGGAGTACAGCCCCGGGCCGTACGCCTCACGGGGGGCGAAGGCCTCCTGCTCCGGCATCAGCGCGCCGGCGAGCCCGGCGAAGACGGAACCGACCTGGGACACGTCCCGCAGGCCCAGGCCGCGGACGAGGAGCGCCCCGTGCTCGGTGACCTGCGCACGCAGCGACTCGCGGTGCTGGGCCGCCCAACTCGCCACGTCACCGGGGGACTCGACGTGCAGGATCGCGGGTCTGTCCGGCCGCAGCTCCACGTCGAGGGGTGCTGCCAGAGGTGAGGACGACATCTCGGTTTCCCTTCGGTTGCCCGTCTGGAGGCTCTGCGTGGCTCAGGAGGAGGCCAGCGGAGCCACGACACCCAGGACGGCCTGTGCTGCCTCGGCCGGACGGGTGCGCGTGAAGTAGTGGCCGCCGTCGGCCAGCTCGTGCAGTTCCACGTGCTCGGCCAGGAGCAGCCAGTCCCGGTAGCGGTGGGCGTGGCCGACCGTGTGCGGATCGTCGGCGGCGACGACCACCGAGACCGGCACGGACAGCTTCACCGGCGGCGGCCCGTCCAGCGCGGCGCAGAAGTGGCGGTGCGCGGACACGCAGTCGTGCCGGTAGGCGGCACCGATGTGTTCGGCGTGCTGCGCGTTCAGTTCCGCGAGTTCGGTGTAGCCGCTGTCCGCGGCCAGCCGTGCGGCGATCTCGGCGTTGCTCCGGCTCGTCAGTTCGCCGACGGCGGCGTGCCGGTCGGTGGCGGTGCCGAGCAGTTGCGCGCCGAGGAACACGCGCAGCACGTCCACGCCGTGCTCCTGGAGTCTCCGGGCCGTCTCCAACGCCGGTGCGGTGCCCGACGAGTGGCCCCACAGCAGGACCCGGGTCAGGCCACGTGCGGTGATCTCGGCGGCGACCCGCTCCGCCACCTGAGCGATCGACGCGAACGGCTCGGGGCGCGCGGCCAGGTCGTGACCCGGCAGGTCCACCGCGAGGACCGCCATGCCGTGGCCCGCCAACACGCTGGCCATCGGCTGGTAGTTGACCGCGTTGCCGCCCGCGTAGGGGAAGCACACCAGCGCGCACTCCTTCGCACCACCCGCCGCCGTCAGCGGCTGCAGCAGCTCCGGGTGGCGCCGGGGCGTGCCGTCGAGGAGGGCCGCCAGGTCGGCGAGCACCGGGTGCCGGGTGATGTCCTTGAGGGACACCGCGCGGTCCAGCGCCAGGGTGAGTTTGACCGCTGTGAGGGAGGTGCCCCCGGAGTCGAAGAAGTGGTCCTCGCGGCCGATCCGGTCCTCGGGGACGCCCAGCAGACCGGCCCAGACCGCCGCCAGTTTCCGCTCGGTCGGGGTGAGCGGGACGCTCTCGTCCTCGCCGGCCACGGCAGGTTCCGGCTGCGCGGCCAGGGCGGTGAGCGCCTTCCTGTCGATCTTGCCGTTGGCGGTCAGCGGCAGGCCGGCCTGCCAGTGGAAGGCCGAGGGGACCATATAGGCGGGCAGGACCGCACCCAGCGCCTCGCGCAGCACGTCCGTCTCCAGGTGCGAGCCCGTGTAGAAGGCGATCAGACGCTTGCTCTGGCCGGCCCGCTCGGCGACGACCACCGCACCGTCCCGCACCCCGGCCACCCGCAGCAGGGCGTTCTCGATCTCGCCGATCTCGATACGGAAGCCGCGGATCTTGACCTGGTTGTCCCGGCGGCCGAGGAACTCCAGCTTGCCGCCCGGGTGCCAGCGCCCCCAGTCGCCCCCGAGGTAGAGCCGCTCACCGGGCCGGTACGGGTCCTCGCGGTAGGCCTCACGGGTCCGCTCGGGATCGTTGACGTACCCCCGGCCCACACAGACCCCGGAGAAGGCGATCAGCCCCGGGGCGCCCAGCGGCACCAACGACAGGTGCTCGTCCACAACATGGACGTGCACGTTGTTGACCGCACGCCCCAGCAGAACGCGCTCGGGCACGGCGTCCATGACCTCGTGGTTGGTGTCGTCCGAAGTCTCGGTCAGTCCATAGGCGTTGACCAGCCTGATCCCCGGCTGGATCGCGAACCAGCGCTGGACCAGCTCCCGTTTGAGCGCCTCACCGGTCACCGACACACACTGCAGGTCCGGCAACGCGCGGGGGTGCTGCTCCAGGTACGAGACCACGACCTCCAGATAGGAGGGTACGACCTGCGCCACACCGGCCCGGCCGCCGGCCAGGGTGTCGACGAACCGCTCCACGTCCACGATCACGTCCTGGCCGACCAGCAGCGTCCGCCCGCCCACCAGCAGCGAGGACACCAGCTGCCACAGCGAGATGTCGAAGCACTGCGGTGCGGTCTGCGCCACCACGCAGCCCTCGCCGATCCCCAAGTCGTCGATCTTGGCATGGAGATGGTTGAGCATGCCCGCGTGCTCGCACATCGCCCCCTTCGGCTCGCCGGTGGAGCCGGACGTGAAGTAGATGTAGGCCAGCTGATCGGCGTCGACCCGCACTCCGACGTCACCGTCGGCGTGCCCTTCCGTGTACGCCCCCTCGATCAGCAGCTTCTCGACCCCGGGCAGGGCGGCCAGGGCCTGGTCGAGGGTGTGGGTGCTGCCGGACTCGGTCAGGACCAGCCGGCACCCCGCGCGTGACAACGTTGCCGCGATGCGGTCGGCCGGGAAGGCCGGCTCGATCGGCAGGTACGCGCCACCTGCCTTGAACACCGCCAGGGTCGCGGCCATCCAGTCGAGGTTGCGTTCGGTGACCACGGCCACCACGTCTTCCCGGCCCAGCCCCCGCTTCAGCAGGGCCCGCGCCAACCGGTTCGCGCGCGCGTTGAGTTCCCCGTACGTCCACTCCTGCTCGCCGAACACGGCCGCCACCGCTTCCGGATGCGCCCGTACCCGCTGCTCGAACAGTTCGTGTGCCCGCGCGTCCGGCAGCTCCCGGCGCGGCCCGGCCAGCCCTTCCAGCTGCTCCTGCACCTCGTCGTCCGACAGCAGGCTCTGCCGCGCGTGCTCGGCGTCCACGTCGGCCGTCATCAGCCGCAACGCCGTCAGGTGGTAGCCACCGATCCGGGCCGCACTCGTGGTGTCCAGGACGTCGGTGCGGTACCGGAGCCGCAGCCGCAGCCGCCCGTCCCGGTCGGACCAGTGCACGTGCAGTACACCGTCGTCGGCCACCGTGTTCTCGGCCCCGCCCCGGGGACCGAACACCACCTCGTACGACGGCTCCGCAGCTCCCAGCTCCCGGCGCAGCTCGTCCACCGGGAACTCCCGGTGCGCCAGCAGCTCCGCCTCGGCGTGCTGAGCGGTCGACACCAGTGCGCGCCAGGACCCGGGGGGAACCGACAGGCGGCACGGCAGCGGCTCGCCCCGCACCCCGGCGGCGTAACCCGTCACCACGTCCTGCTCGCCGGACAGTGCGGCCAGCACCTTGGCGTGCGCGGCCAGCAGCAGCGCGCTGACCGGTACTCCCAGCTGCCGCACCAGCCCACGAGCCGCGTCGGCGACGTCGTCCGGCACCGACACCTCGTGCTCGGCCGCTCCGGGAACCGGCTCCCGAACCCACCGTGGCACCACGGTGGTACCGCCGGCGGTCAGCACACGGCTCCAGAACTCCCGGTCCGCTTCCACGCGCGCTCCCATCGAATGGCCTCCCTCAACTCAGGCTCGCCGCAGGGGCGCCGGCGGCCGAAGGGGATGGTGTTGACCGGTGGCTGCCGCAGAGTTGTTCGGCTGCATCCGGCATGTCCACGGCGGGGTTGCCGCCCCACCGTGCGTGCGGGGGGACCTCCTCGCCCTTCATGAGGAAGGAGTCGGGCGCCAGCACGGCACCGTCACCCATCGTCACGCCGTAGTGCACATGGGCGCCGACGCCCAGCGTGCAGCCGGCGCCGAGCGTGGTGCCGTCGGACTTGAAGGTGCCGTCCTCCTGCGAGTGGCACTGGATCTTGCTCCCGGCGTTGAGGGTGCAGTCGTCGCCGATGGTGGTGAGCGTCCGCTCCGTCAGGAAGCAGCCGTCGTCGAACACCCTGCTGCCGATGCGTACGCCCAGCAGCCGCCAGACCAGGCTCTTGAACGGGGTTCCGTTGAAGATGTTGAGGTACTCGTCCGGCACCTTCCACAGACGCTCGTGCCACCAGAAGTAGGGGTCGTAGATGGAGCACAACTGAGGGCGCAGCGCACGGAACGAGGTGATGCAGCGCTCCAGCAGGACGTAGTAGAGGGTGGAGAACGCCAGTGTGAGTGCCAGATAGGTGGCGATCACCACGTGACCGAGCACCCCGTAGAGGTCGACGGAAGCAAGCCCGAATGCCGTGAGCACGAACGTGTGCAGCCATCTCACGAACAGATGGAGGACCATCGAGCGGAGGTTGTAGCGGTTCTTCGCGGCGAGACGGCCACGGAACGTGTCTCCGGTCCTGAGGTCGTCGAACCGTGAGTCGCGCTCCACCGACCGCGGAATCTCGAAGCAGGGCGAGCCGAGAAGCCCTACGCCTTCGCGGACCTCACCGTCGAGGGGAATCATCACCTTCGTCGCGAGCAGGCAGTTGTCACCCGTCCTGCCGCCCGCGGGATAGGCGATGTTGTTCCCGAGGAAGTTGTGCGGTCCGATCGAAACCCGGGACACCCGGAACGACGTGCTGGAGAACTCCGCGTTCACGATGGAGAGCCCGTCGGCCACCATCGTTCCGCTGCCGACGGAGACGAGATACGGGGTCTCGTGCTGCACCTCGGTACCGAAGTTCGACCCGGTCTGCTCGACGTGGGACAGGTTGTATCCGAGAGCGCGAAGGTAGTGCACGATGTAGGAGCTGTCACCGAAGAGCCACTTGAAGAACTTGATGTTCGTCATGCGTGCCGTCGCCCGGTGCAGCGCGTAGTGGAATCCGTAGAGCGGATAGATCCGGTCGGGCTTGATGGCCACACTCAGCAGACGCGGAACGGAGAACAAGGCGACGACGCCCAGGACGAGGAAGCCGAAGAACAGGACGAGGGACAGGGCCAGCGAGTCGGAGATCAGTTCCGACCAGGTGAGTGAGGTCGTGTCCGGGCCGAGTCGCTTGCCGATCGCCGGAATCGTGGTGAACAGCATGTACATCCCGCCGACGGCCAGCGGGATGTACAGGAAGAACAACTGGAGCAGGCTGACGAGGCCGAACCAGGTCCGGCGCGCAGTACCGCACTTGGCCGGGGCGACCCTGACGTGGTCGACCTCCGTGGGCTGTCCCGGGGTGCCGTGCCAGTGCTCGCCGTCCGGGACCGCCTGGCCGCGGTACAGGGCGGACGAGTGACCCAGCTGGGCTCCGTCGCCCATCGTCGTGTCGATGTCGAGGACGGTCTTCTCCCCGATGAACACGTCGCGGCCCAGCGTGACCGAGCCGGTCTGGATACGACCCGCGTGCGCCCGGTAGCCGAGGAAGAACGACTCCTTGCGGATCACCGTACCCTCGCCGATGGTGAGCAGGTCGGTGCAGACGGGGACGGAGTGGGAGAGGATCGTGACTCCCTTGCCGATGTGCGCGCCGAGTGCCCGAAGGTAGAGCACGTACAGCGGATTGCCGACGAAGAGAATCATCGGATTGCCGTGGAGCAGCACCTTCACGAACCAGAAGCGCAGATAGGCCAGACTCCAGACAGGGATGTCCACCGGTTTCCAGCGGCCGATGAGAATCCATTTGGCGAGCACCGGGAACAGGCACATGGCCACGAACGCGATGCCTCCGAAGAGCAGCGACCGCAGATAGATGTGGCTCAGACCCGAGCCGGCGGCGATCCACTCGTAACCCCGGGCTGCGGTGAATCCGGCGACAAGGGAGTACCCCAGGAAAATCAGCAGCTGGAATGCTCCACAGAGCACGTGGCTCGGCCTGCGCGTCGCCGTAGGCTGCGCCGGCGGTGATGCCGGGGCCGACGAAACGGCGGGCGCGGGAGCTGCCTCCGCGAGAGCCGCTGCCAGGCTCCTGATCGTGGGGTGCCGGTATATGTCCTTCATGGACGCCGACGGCAGATCCGGAATTTTCCTGACCCGCGCGCAGAACTGGGCCATCACCAAGGAGTTGGCACCGAGGTCGGTGAAGAAGTGACTGTCGACGGGAACGTGTTCGACGCTCGAGACATCGGCCAGTACTTCCGCGAGTCTTTTCTCGGTGTCTGCCTTCGACGGGCCGGAACTGTTCTGCCTGGCGGCGACTGCTTCGTCCGGCCCGGATATATGGACCTCGGAGGACTGCTCCACCATGCGATCTCCTGGAGGACGTCTGGATCGGGCGCGTGCTCCTTGCTGATCACGAAGCGCCGGGTTCAGTTTCGGTCGGCCACCGTGAGGTCGCCACTTCGAAGTCGGCCACCGTTCGACGCGGAACGCTCGACGGCCCCGTGTTCTCTGGCTCCCCGCAGTACGGGGGTGCGTTGCGGATCACCCGAATGGCGGCCGTCACCGATCGGCCGGTCAGGCCGCCGGCGCCGACTTCCGGACGGCAAAAGGCGCTGACCTCAGGTCGGGGGAAGGTGCCGGCTTCCGCACGTAGAAAAGGGACGGTGCCGGGCGTCCCTTTCCGGCATCGTCCCGGGGCGTGCCCGTCAAGCCACGGGCCGTCCCGGGCGTGTAACGACAGACCGCAAGGCCGCCGTACTAGACGGCCGCGTACGCCGG